>CAKZNV010000157.1 GCA_937132085.1 uncultured Rubritalea sp.
TTAGAATCGCTGCCAAATGCTGACGATCTAGCCGAGTTATCACTGAGAATAGAACTGACTAAGAAGACAGATTCACGGCTGAGGACTCGTTTAGGTTGCTTAGGCTGTTTAGTGTGTTCTGCATCTGATAAAAATAACTGACTCGTTTGGTAGCATCCTTCATTGGCTAACATAGAAAAAGATTCTGCTGCTTCTAACAAACTCACCTCACCACTACCGATAGCTAGTCCTAGTCCATAGTTCTGTGCTGGTTTTGTTAGATGTTTGAATTCGAGATCGAGATAGAGCTCTAGCAATGGCTTGGGGCCTCCCATTTGATTGAGTAGTCGGATGATTGGAATGTTGAGCGAATTACCAAGTGCCTGATGGATCGTGACTGGTCCGTGATGAGTGCGGTCGTAGTTTACAAACTCTTCTGGGCCTAGACTGCCTGAATAAATGGTCTCCACATCTGGAACAACGGTGGCTGGTGTATAGTTGAGTTTATCAAACACCAGAGCGTAAGCCAGCGGTTTCAACACAGAGCCGGGTGAACGAGGAGCGAGAGCTGCGTTGATTTGTCCTGAGTGGCTAGACTGATAATCATGAGTTCCAACAAGGCTAATGATTTCTCGAGTAGCGTTATCAATGACAACAACTGCACCATTTTGAACGTGCTTGTCTTCTAGCTTTAGGATCTCAGCACGTAGAGTTTCCCGGCAGTAGTTCTGTAGTTTGGCTTGTAGAGTTGTTTTAATTTCTCCTCCATGCGGAGTAGCCATCGCTGCAATGAGTGGGGCATTGGTTAGATACTGTGGTGAGTCTAACAGAATTGGTTCGTTCTTGGCTCTAGCGATTTCTTCAGCAGGGAAATCGTGCACAATCTGCATACGCTCCAATACCCAGTCTCTACGTTTTTTAGCACCTTGAGGATTATCACGAGGATCGTGTCGAGTCGGTGATTGGGGAATACCAGCGAGCAGAGCGCACTCAGCCAGCGATAACTTATTGAGTGGTTTTCCGAAGTAGTGCAGAGCCGCTTGCTTCGGTCCGAGCATGTGATTCCCATAGTCCAGATGATTGAAGTAAGAGGAAAGAATAGTTTCCTTATCGCTAGTCAGTTCAAGGTGTCTGGCTGTGAAGGCTTCGATGAGTTTCACCTTCAATGTGCGAGAGCCTTTTGGAGAGGAGAGCTTCACGGTTTGCTGAGTGATCGTCGATGCTCCACTGACGAACTCACCAGCTTCGATACCATCTTTTACAGAACGTAGAGTCGCTAAGAAATCAACACCTCCATGCGAATAGAACCGTTTGTCCTCCGCTGCCAATGTCGCAAGAATGAGGTTTTCAGGTAAATCGCTGAGCTCTACTTTCTGTAATCTGAAGTAATCGCTTCTAGCTTGGTGGTGAAGTGGAATTCCATCTTTATCGACCACCAACATCGACGCTCGTGATCCAGTGGTGGCTTGATCTTGATAGGGAAATGCAAATGGCAACACATACCAAGTGAGCAAATAGAGAGCTAACAAGGATACTGATAATTTAAACCAAGCCCGGCGGCTCCGTGGTAGAAGCCGCCAGAATTTAAAGTATCGAGTCATATCGTGTTTAGAGTGAAATTACTCAGCAGTGAACATACTAGCAGCTGAAAGACCATAGCTGGCTGGATCATACATTGCTTCTACCTTTGCTGGTGGAAGATGCACTGTGCCTGCGCTGGTGATTCTAGCTAGGTAGGAAACTGTTTGTGGCTTGTTAGACCATGAGCGGTTGAGGAAGAACACTGCTTTATCACTGCGTAGCTCTCTACGTGAGATCTTCCAGTTCTGTTTGCTAGGGTCTGCCACATGGGTTTTCTGCGTAGCGAAATCTCCATTCACTGTCTCCATGACGCTAGGGAGTGGATCTTCTATCACTACATAATACATCGAGCGAGGGAAGGTGACTTCGAGGTTCACTTTGACCAAGTCACCAACTTTAGGATTAGTGAGTGGTTCTGCTTTTCCTTCAGCATTGATTCTCTGGTAGCTGCGATTTATTTTCATACCCTTATGTATTTCAGCACCTGCTGGAGCGATCTCTGGCTTCGCTGAAACATCGATTCTCATGTAGGCATTTGAAGTTGAGGACGCCATCATAGTATTCGCTTCAGCCAATGTCATGCTGACTGACTGAGTAGGATTATCCTTACTCAAGGTAAGTTGCTTCGCTTCTCCATTTAAGCTATAGTTCACAATGGTATCACCTCGTTTAGAATCAACATTCTTAGCGTAGGTTGCCATTGCATTGAGTGCCCAACCATTGACCCAAGTCGTGGTCCAGTGACCTCTATTATTCTTCGCAGATAGTAGTGCGTAGAGTGCTTTGTCTGGTCGATCTGAGTTTGGTGCAATCACTGAAGAAGCGAGAAGAACCAGTGGCTTATGCGCTCTGTGTCTCATCCAACCATCAGTAGATTTGGTTTCTGTTAGACTAGAGTTTAATAATTCCACAGCCTCAGGGCTAGACGCTTCATCCTTCTTCGTATAATGGAATGCTAGTGCTAGATAGAGGCGGGAATTGCTACCTAGTTTCTTTCTTTCTCCATACAGCTTGTTGAGAGTGCTAGACTGATCACTGCCTGACAGAGCTAAAATATACAGAGCTCTACAGATTGTGTCATTGTCCCAATTATTCTTCGTGCTCAGCTGTTTTGATTTCACCATTCTTACTAAGTAGCCATTGATAGAATCGATCACTGAATCAGGAACATTCGCTCCCTTGTTCTTAGCCATGATGAGTCCTAAACCACCGTAACTAGTTGCCCAGTCTTCGGCTTTGTCGCCGTTCGGCCAATACGCGAGACCACCTGATGGAGTTACCATTGTGAGTAATCGGTCAGCGCCTATCTGAATAGCTTTTGCAACTTCAGCGTCGTTCTTGCTTTGGAACGCTGGCATGTAGTTTCTAAGATCATCCACCGCAAACCAAGGCATGAGGCTAGATGTAGTTTGCTCGACACACCCGTATGGGTATCTGAGTAGGTATTCTGAAGCTCCTCCTGATTCTAACAGAAGTGAGTTTGAGAAGTGCAGCTTAGCGCTACCTCTACCATTCATGAGACGAGGATCTACATTTTTGAATGCTTTGATCTGCTCAGCTTTAATCGTGATCATCTCACCATGACGGATCAGTGGACGAGGGAAGTTCACCATGAATTTCGACTGCATGGAGTCGCTAAGTTTATTGCTCAAGATAGGTGTGAGCGTTGCTGAGTCCAGTGATTTAGGAATAGCGGACCACTGCCAAGTCGTCTCACCAGTGTCTAACATAGTGACCGGGAACTCTAGTGTCACCGATCCGCCAGGTGATAGAGAGATCGTCTGAGTGAGCGCTTTAGAAGAATTGGAATCATGCTGCGCTAAACTATCTGTAGTAAGCGTGATGTCCCACTGACCAGTAAACTCACTAGTGTTTTGCACCAATACTTTAGGAGTAATGTGATCTCCTTCGTGTGCAAATCTTGGAGCTTTAGGCTCTAACATAATCTCTTTTTTCACCACAACTGATGAATCAACCGCTCCGAACAATTCCGCTCCAGAGGTAACATTCGCCATGATGCGATACCGTGTAAGCGTGTCTGGTAGCTTCGTTGTGATGGTGAATTCACCTTGAGCATTGGTTCTCACAGAAGGGAACCAGAATGCGCATGGATCGAAATTTGTGCGTAGCTTCACTGCCAATGGTTTTTCGCCAGAAGCACTATCAGCATACTCTCCACCGCCGCCACCGATCACGAAACCTTTGTTACCGTAGTAGCGATGTTTAGCATTTTCAGTGAGGAAATATCCGAGTGATACACCGGTGCTGACATTGAGTGGACGTTTTCTGTAGAAGTGACCGAACGGACGTGGTGAGCTGTATCCCATCACTGCGAGGATACCTTCATCTTCAGCGAAGATTGTCACATCAGCATTTGCTACTGGCTTACCTTGGTAGTCAGTAACCTTGCCGTTGACGGTGATGTCTTCGCTTGGTCTATGATAGTCCTTCGCTAGAGTCATCTCTACCTTGAGCTTCTTATCAGGGTTTTCCACCGTGATTTCACAGATGCCTAGCTTTAGAGCTGGCTCTTTGACCTCTCGCTTGCTGTCCATTGATCCTCGGATGAGCAGGACGGAAACGTATGCATTCGGTGCATCTCCAGCCTCGATAGGAACTTCGATCACTGGTGTGTCTGCCTCTAGTTTAACCATCATGTGACGCATCACACCTTGTCTCTCGATCGTTACTAGCGCCGTGCCTTCGATAGGCGTCATGACTAGAATACGAGCAGTTTCACCCGGCTTATAAGACTTCTTCTCTGCGACTAATTTAATACGAATGCCATCTTCAGTAGCCCATGGGTAATCATCTTTACCATACACATAGAAGCTAGTGGCAGTCATCGTAACATTGCTGTCAGAGTCGCTGCCTGTGATTGTTAGAGTGTAGCGACCTGGTTTTTTAGCGATGAATGGAAATTCATTCACCTGACCACCATTTATCTGGACCACTTGATCGCTGACCTTCTCCACACGCTTTTCATTCTTCACGGTTTCTTTGCCAGCAGAGTTTTGAATTTTCACCGACTCATAATACTCACGTTCTATACTCAGTGAGACGGTGCTAGCTGTGCCAGTGAGTTTTCCATCCAGACCTACATGGACGAAATTCACCAGAGCTTCTTCATCCACTCTTACTAGCTGATCCATACGAGAAATCCCGTAGTAACTATGAGCAGGGTGGAGCGTGGTCTTAGTGCTGTTAGTCAGAGTCTGATCTCTGCTGTCGGTCACTTCATTGGTGAAGCTCAGTGTCTGCGGAGTAGGGAATTCTTGTGCGGCGATATCTACCACTACAGAAGCTGAGCCATCGTCTGAGAGTTGCGCCTTTCCATTCTGCATACTACTTGTTCGGTTGTAGCTGTCGCCATCATTGTAGCCAAAGTAGTAGGACCAATAGTATGCGTCATGCTTGCGGTGATCGCCAAAGTGGTAGTCACGGAATAATTCTGGATAGAAGCCAGTAGGCGTCGCTGAGAAATACCAATCAAGGTGACCTTTCGATAGTGGAGTGCCTTGGTAATACTTGGCTGTTAGATCGAGTTGAACTTTGTTCGTTGCTGGTTTTGGTTTCGGTAGATTAGAAGTAACCTCAAATGCATTCCTTCTGAATTCCTGAACCTGAAACCCGATCGCAAAGTTTGCATCTCTCTCATCGTTCTTATCAACATTCTCAAACTCAATATAGACACGATAGTAACCAACCTTCTCAGCAGGAAGATCGAAACTATGATCAAAGTGGCCATTCTCTGAGATAGTCAGTGTGCCAGTCTTGATCGTCTTGCGCTGTGGATCTTTGATGGTGAACTTAACTGTTTTATCAGATCCAAGACGTAAGCTCGTGTCCTTAAATTCTCTGAGAATCCCTTTGAGTTTCACTGACTCAGCAGGGCGATAGAGATTACGATCAGTGAATAACATCACATCACGCTCCCAGCCGCTTGGCTGATGTCTTGAGTAGTCGATAGGGTAGGACCACATCGACACGGTATTGAGCGAGCGAGTTAATCTAATGATACTAGTATCACCACCTAGCTTAGCTACTAAGCAACGTTCGCCGCCATCTTTTCGCTCTACCAAACACAGACCATCTTTGTTGGTCTTACTAGAATTCAGAACATTAGCATCTCCACCCTGGATAGAAACATCGACACCTTCGAGAGGTAACCCAGTTTCACATGAGTAAGCATAAATCCAAGTCTTACCCAATGTCTGCTTCCACGCTAAACCAATATCAGTTAGCTGGACCAGGCTCTGAGCGATGTGTTTCTTAGCGCTTTTTCCAGTGAGTTGATCTTTCGGAGTTGCTACTACTGAGACGAAGAACACAGCGTTCTCACTCTTATTAGGAATGATGTCATCCCAGTTGATCTCGATCTGTTTTGAGGTGTCGACTAAGTTATCTAGCTCGATCACTTTATCCACGACTGTAGTGCCAGAGATCAGCCCATAGTTGAGAGATTCATCATCATCGCTGTAAGAATCAGTGTATTGCTCGTAACCAAGATAGGCTCTAACAGCTTCTTTAGAATTAAGCATTTTCACTCTGAGATGGAGAGTTTTCATGTTAACCGTGTCGATAGAGTAAGTGCGTGAGCCTTTAGATAGCTGAGCGAGAGCGTAACTCGGAAGTCCTACACCTGCTTCAATGTGCTTGAAGATAACGAGTTCTTTCTCATCAGCAGCAAGCGCTAGGCCATTAGCCGCTTTGAATTCTTCATCGACTACCACTTCGTAACTTTGATGTTTTGAGAAGTCTCCATTGATGCGAATAGTCGAGCTGCTAGATCTGATAAACTCGATCTTCTCAGGCATCGGAGAAACTGTGATCAGCTTAGCGAGTTGTTCATGAGTCAGCTTTTCAGGCAAGGTGCTGTTGAATGTTAGATAAATGCGTCTTGGCTCATTAGGGTAGACAGTGGCGCTACTGTGGCGCACATCGAGTGGATGCAGACTCCCGATTCTTACAAGGTGATTCGTCTTAAATTTATGATTACCGATCAGGTTTTTAGCTCCGTGATCTACGTGCAATTCCCAGTCATTACCTACTGTCAGAGGTGAGGTCGGTGTCACGATGACTCCATTCATGACTAACTCAGTCTTCGCCCGCTTCTTCTCAGCGATCTTTTTGCCAGCCCTGAGTATCAGCATGTTTGCGAATCGATCATTCCAGTTAGGCTTCACATAATAAGAACTTTCAAGATCTCCCCAAGTAGCTTGTCTAGCCTTCGCTAGCACCACCTTGCCAGCTCTGTCTTGGTAATACAGTTTGATCGTGTCGACCTTCACGTCATCATTAAATCTTAGATAAGTGGCTAGACTTCTATTGGTGCGCAGTGAGTCATAAGTTCTCGTGTAGCTTACTTTGAACTCTGCTGACCTACGCTTCACTAACACCTTGTTAGATTTGTCTGTGATCTTCGTTCCATCCAGATGCTTCAGTCCACTAGTGAGCTCAAATTTATACTCAGCCGCCATCTTAGGAGCTTCACTTGGCAGGAATTCCACCGTATTCGTGCTTGTCCACTTGACCTTGCCAGACCATTTAGGCGAGATCTGAAGAATCTTATTAGTTTGAATCGTATTCACTTTGTCTTGAGCCACCACTGCATGGTCGAAGCTCATTGAGATGGTCGTCTCAGGACGGATCTCATCAGTAGAGAATAAGATTTTCGGAGCAGCAGAAACACTGAGAGCACTGATTGTTAGACAAGAGACCACTTGTAAACCAAGCGAGCAATGCCTCCAAAGTGGGCGATGAAAAGAGGTTGGTTTTTTGATCGTTTTCATAAGCGTGGTGGTTTTTAAATGGGGTTGTAAATTGGTTTTAGAATGTTGATTACACTATAGATACTATATTAAACTCACTGGATCTATCACATTATGAGCAAAAAGGTGAAAAAAGTTGTTTTTCTAGCATTTGGGAGGGGAGGCATCTTTGATGTTGGGAGCGGGAAGCACGAAGCGGGGAGCACTTAAACTCCATCAAACGCTTGCGACACCTTTCATCTTTCATCTTTCATCTTTGCAAAATCCACTCAGCCATTTCTGCGTAGAGGGGCATTGGTGTGATGAGGATGTTGCTGTGGTTTCCTTCAGCTACTTGTATCCAGCGCTTACGTTCAGAAGCATAGCTATGATATAAATTCTTACCATTATCAGATGGAATCAGCTGATCTTCCTTACCATGCACCACCAACACTGGCGTAGTCACATCCTTGACCCAGAGAGCAGGTGAGACTTGTGAAATATCAGCTCCACCACTGGATTGGCAGACCTTGGAAACACAGTCTGTTAGAAAGCTAGAATGACTCTGCGCTTCCAGCACGCTTTGCAGGCTATCGAATGAACAGACGATGGTAAGACTCGACCAAGTATGGCCATGTTTCGGATCAGCCACAGCGCTATTAGCGAAGCTTCCACCCATCGACATTCCCCACAAGGCTGCATGGTCAGCAGAGAATTGAAACTTCTCCGCACACTCTAACAACACAGCTCTCGGCAAATCTTGTTCCCACTCATCGGCTCCAAATTTCACCAACTGCACAGGGCTATCACCATGCGCCGGCATATCGATCAATACACAGCGCAAACCCACAGCACAGAATCGCTCAGCCACAGGAAGCAAATCTTCTTTCCGACCATTCCGCCCATGCAGCAATACCACCGTTTTCACAATGACCCCATGTTCTGAAAGCTGAACACCTTTGGCTTTAGTCTGACTACGTAGAAGTTCACCCCGCTTACCAACTACCGACTGAGAGTCTGGCTCCACAATCAATGTCGGAACCTTGCCATCGAGACAATCTAGTCGCTCTATAGAAATCCCATGAGCCTCAGGATTCTCTAGAATCACCGTATGATAATCCTGCAACGCACGCCTAGCAGGACTAGCCAGATCTCGACCATGATAAATCACAAAACCAGCCACCACAACCACCGCTATCAATAGGATACAGAGGGCAGATTTGAATTTGTGTTTAAACAGAAAGCGCAACATGGTTGTTAGTTAACGGATCAGAGCGGGGGAGTCTTTCAGATTTTAGGGGAGTAGTTAGTAGAGAGTAGTTGGTAGTTAGCTCATGCACCTTTCATCTTTGATCTTTCATCTTTCATCTTTGATCTTTCATCTTTGACCTTTATTTCCAACACCAAAGGTGTATATCCCGCTTCACTCTGAAACATAAAATAGCAAATTTTTTCACGATGGAGTTGCAATTCGCAAATCTGAAGCTAGATTGCTGTCAAATCATATGGAGAGTGGTGCTTGGCTGGTGCTGGCTGCGGTCTTCAAAACCGTTGTGGGGCTGTTATGGTCCCGGGTTGGTTCGATTCCTTCCCTCTCCGCCAAACGGGGTAAACCTTGATAATTCAAGGTTTGCCCCACCTAAAAAGGCGTTGATGCAAAATTTAAGCTTCATGTTATTTCTTACCATTTCTGCTCATTTCTGCGCTTTATTTGGTTACAAACTGGTTACACATTTAGATCTAAACAAATCTAAAGTTTGCCATTTTTTATAGCCTCTCTGAAATTGAGTTAGAGAAAGCTCTTGTCTCTTGAATCTAATCTCTCTATTTTATCCTCACTTGGAGAATCCAAGTCAAGGCTTCGTAACCTTGTCACTAGCGGCTGGCATTGCCGTTGAAATGCCACCTCGAACAAACGGCTTCGAGGTGGCTTTGCTATACCATAGCTTGAAAGGGCGAAGGCTTGGCGGTTGTCTAGTGCAACTTACGAACACCCTGAAGCCACCTTCAATGATTGAAGGTGGCTCTATTCGTAACATAAACACTAGAACAATGACTAAATTATTAAAAATTACATCGTTAGCGGCCTTTTCCGCATTATTCGTTTCATGCGCTGGAACTATTCCTCAACCGCAGCCATATCCCGCTAATTATCAAACAAAGATTAAGTCGTATATGGATATGAGCCTTTTTGACGGCTCAACGGCTCGTTATCGCTTTCCAAAAGCCCCTGAGCTTATTCCTATGATTGGAGGGAAGAAGTATTCTGTGCCATTCTCTGTTAATGCGAAGAACCGCTATGGTGGCTTCGTCGGTTTTAAGCCATATCGAGCATCTTTTCTTAATGGAGAAGTTCAAAGTGCTGGTGAATCCCCATTCGACATTATTAATCTGCGTTAAGCGATGAAACCACTTAATCTATTTCTGGCGGTGTTGCTTCTTACTTCAATATCAGAAGGCAGAATTATGGAAACCAAAGAACAATGTGAAAAACGCTACGGCAAAGCAGTCTACATTGACGGGAACGCTCGTCTTTATGAAAAGGCGGGGCTACTAATTGAAGTTAATTTTCTTAATAACGTAGCGCATCGTATTTTCTATTCAAAAATCAAGAAAGACAAAATTGGTAAACCGCTTAAACTTTCTGATAATGAAGTGAAACTACTATTAGAAAGCAATAAGGGAAGCTTAGCATGGAAAGCTATTAAAGCTAATCCGATAGAATCCTTCTGGGTGTCGAATAATGGGAAAATTTTTGCTAGCCATGAGAAGTTTAGAGGCGATCTTTCTGTGACGACGAAAGAGTATTTATCTTTTAAGGCAGAAGAGCAAAAAAAAGAAGAAGCTGAAAAACTAAAAGGCCTTTAATTCATCCTTTTTCTTCACTAGCGCAAAAGAGCAAAATGCTCCTTTGCGTTTTTTGTATACTCGGCAGGGGGAAAAATCCCTAGATACAGATTTCCGTTTTAGTTTGAAATTTATGGGGCTATTTGGCATATGTAAATTATGAGGTGCAATTTAAAGAGGGAGGTTTCCAATCTCAGTAGCAGGACGAGCTTCTTGCACGTTCTTAAAGAAGCTGTGGTGAATTCTATTCAAGCTAAAGCAACAAAAATTGATATCTGCTTCACTCTAGAAAATAGTGAAAAACAGGAGGAATTAGCTTTGGATAATGACGCTCAATATAAGTTTGAAAATATAACAATTGTTGACAACGGAGACGGATTTACGAAGGATAATAAAAACTCATTTGAAGAAGTAGGAAGTGATTATAAATCAGGATTGGGCTGTTTAGGTCGGGGTCGGCTGACTTATTTGAAAGTTTTTGAATCAGTTAAAATAGAGAGTGTATCAAGTGATGGCTATTATTCGAATCAGAATTTTTCAGTTAATTTTAATAAATGGGGAAAAAGATTAAAAAAAGAAAATGAGGCCTCCTTCACCAAAATTCAATTTTCTCAATATAAGAAAAAAAATAAGAAAAAACAAGTAGAGAGAGGCTTCGACCCTTTGACGGTTAGAGAAAATATACTCACTCACATACTCCCTTTACTAGCCTCTCGAAAACCCCAAGATGAAATAACAATTAATTTTGCGTTAGGTCCAAATGTTTTTTCCTCAATAAGTCTGAATGACGTGCCTGCGATGAAGCAAGTTAAGTTTAATATTACAAATGAAAAACTAAATGATAAGCCTGAAACAGAATTTACATTAGACTATTTTATTGAAAAAAATGAAGGAACAGGCAAGGACTTACTAGATGGCTATTATACGGCTGATTCTAGGATAGTTCATAGCTTTACGGATGGCGATGAAGTAGGGAAAGATAATGTTATTCATTTCTCTACAATTTCTAAGTATAGAATATTATTTTTCTTAAGTTCAAACTACCTTGACGATCAAAAAGGAGGCGAAAGACTGCATTTTGATATACCTAAAAGTAATGATGAAGATAACTTTGAATTAGGATGGAAGGAAATCAATATCAAATTACAAGAGGTTCTTCGAGGTGTGATAAATAGCCATGCTGAATTAAAGTTCCTTGATCAGGAATACCAAAAGGCTTGCAAAAAGATAAAAGAGGAGAACCTGCATTTAGTTTCTTACATAGGAAGTAGCAACACGATAGGAAGTCAGAAGGCGGATTCTCTATTAGGCAGTGCGGAGAAAAAATTTCTAGAGGATAAAAAGGCTTTCAAAAAGGATAGCGCACATATGCCGATAGAGCAGGCGATGTCTAAGGCCAGTGATCTAGCAGGAAAAGAACTCATCGAATATGTCCAGATGAGAGATCACGTAATAACTAAACTAGAAGAAATAAACGATACAGATAAACGAGAGAGTTCTGTGCATAATTTATTTATGCAGAGGTATAGTTCAACTAGCGAGGCTACCAAATCTAACCTATGGCTCTTAGATGATAAATTTATGGGGTATTCTAAGGCTTATAGTGAGTTCCAACTTGGAAAAATTTCTGAAGAAGTTTTCGGGAACAATTTCGTTCATAATAATGATAGCAGAAGAGCTGACATTGCTGCATTCTATGCAGATGATAAACGGTTAATTATCATTGAAATGAAAAAACCAAATTCTACTGATTATGATGCTGGTAAGGGTCATCAAGAATTAGCAAAATACAGTCGCTACTTTTCAGATAAAGGAATTGATCAAATCTATCTTTATTTGATAGCCACAATTACAGACGAGGTGATTGAGGATTTTTTAGACACTTATGGTTACAGAAAGATATTCTCAAATGAAGGTGTAGCCCTACAGGGAGTTGTAGGAAGGCAGAAATTCACAGTTACTTTTTTGAATCCTGAAGCTGTCATTTCAGATGCCAGAGCACGAAATCAAACTTTCATAGATATGGTAAAAGAAAACCTTACCACCAACGAGTTGACTTGATTAGTGTGATGCATAGCAGAAAAAATTTGATTATCGCCAGTTTCATAATCGTCATTAATCATAGAAAGTGAACCGAATTTTCACTATCCGTAATTCACAGTATCATCCATTAACTTCATTTGTTGAGGGGCTACTATTTTTTCCCATTCATCAACTGACTGACACATTGGCACGATCATAACGCCTCCTGTCTGTTTCGTTTCTGCTTCTATTTTGAGGGTCTCCATGCCAAATATCTTTGAAAGCTGAGTTTGAGCACGGACACGGGCGGCGTGAGATGAACCTTCACCAAAATAGTTAGCTTCACGGTAGAGCATAGCTATTATTTCATTGCGAGCATGGTGGTTTTCATGTGCGTGCTGTTTATAGCGTTTATCTAGTTCGGCTTGCGTGAAATCATCGTGCAAGAACTCCCAGCCTTGTGAGGCGGCTGAAGCTCCTTTATAGCCCATACGGCGGGCTGATTCACTAGCATTAAAGCATGTGAGATAATGTTCGACGAACTCGATACACTTCATTTGTGGTGGTGTGATTAAGGTTTCGTGATGCACAACCTTCGTCGTATTTGATTCTATATTTTTTGATGCTGACATTTGATTTTTTGTAGGAAGGGCAAAACATGCTCCACCCTTCCATTCTGATTAGGTGGTTAAAAAATATCCTCAGTAGGATATGGAGACTTTAAGAGGTAACGGGTTGTGCCTTTCACTTTCTTGCTCGCTGTCACGTATTCGCTTCCTCTCTTCACAAGAGTTGACAAGTATGAACCACATGCAGCGTGATATTTAAGCAATGCTTGTGCTTGAGATCTAGAGCGAGAATTATTGTCGGTAAGGATGCTCTCTAGTTCTGAAGCAGTAATCCAGCGTTCACCATTCTCACATGATAGAGTTTGATTCTGCATACAAAGCTGAATCAAGTTCTCTAGCTTTTGTTCAGGGGAAATATTATTCACTGAGGCGAGCAATTGAGGATCTTTCCATGCAAGAACTCCTGTTCTACTATCTTTCAACTCATCAGGCACATTGATAGATTCAAGATAGCCCAAAAAATAGGGTAGCTCCTTTTTCAACGCCGTTGAAAATTTCTCACGTTCGTCACTAGAGCTAGCGGGCATGGGAGTCTTGATTACAGAGACTTTTAATAAAGAAATCTTATCTTCTATACCTTCCTCCAATGGTGGAATAACAGACAGGTTTTCCGCAGTCTCATTACAGCATACCATGACTCGCCATACTGGGCGCATAGTGACCGATGATTTTCTTCTCGTATTAATAGCTACATCACCAGCATAGATAGCCTCCTTAAATCTTGCCCCAAATGCCTTTCTTGCTCTTGGGTCTGTGCTTGAAACAGCATCATCAATTAAAAGAAGTTCGCTACCTAATAAATCATCATTCCACGGTAATTGACCTGTCCAAGCCGTCATAGGATTAGCTGAGCGTCCCCCTAGAGCGTTCTTTACGATTAATGACAATAGAGTCTTTCCAGCATTCGGAGCACCTGCAAGAACGAGCATAGGTGCAGGTTGGTGAACATGAGCACGTATTGCCCTCACTGCGATAGCAACCCAGCATAGAAACATCATCCTAGCTAATTGATCAGGAAATGCCTGCTCAATGATAGAGAGGTGTAATGGGCATTCTCCTTCTTCTGCGTTTGGTAATTGAAACCCGTTCGTAGCTAGAAAATTGCGACCCTTATAATTAATCAAGCCCCGTTCATATCCAGCTAGTGAACCAGCCCAATCAACCGCTTGATCTAGCTCAATAGAGTCTAAGCAGTAGGCTACCATTCCCTTACGATCATCAGCCGAAAATCCTTGTTTTAAGAAATGCCGATCAAGCCCGCTCTTTACAGGGCTTTTTCTCCCATAAGCTCTATAGTGTGAACCCACGTCTACATAATATCCACCTTCACTAGATGAATAGAAAATGCCTTTTGGGTCAAAGGAGATCCCCTGAGACAAGGGAGGGGTGGAGCATGTTTCGTCTTTAGTGGAAAATGGAATAGAACTCATATCCCATTTATCCTTTTTCGCTTCAGTATGTCGAAACACTAGAACTCGGTGTGGCTTGCCTGTTTTCTGGTGTTTACCTCCGGGTAATCTAACCAACTGGCAAGCCGTCCATGTCGCTTTGTCAGCTCCTAAGCTAACAGCGTAGTTCATGAATCGCCGGCGTTCATCTTCCGTTTCGTCATAGCACCTGAACCACGTATGTAATGATTTATTTCCTGTATCTAAAACCATCACCAGCGGAGCCATCGTAGATAGTTTCATTATCATAGCTACCTGCTCATCATATGAGAGCTTATCAAACTCTATGACAAGGTATTGACGTTTTCCCGTATTATCAGAACACCTTCCAGACTTGCCGCCTTCTTTTGTGAGTCCTGTTCTAGAAGACATTGCTGAAGGAACTATGAAATTATGATTGATCCCCTTGGTTTTCCATTCGCTAAGCTTTTTAGTAATGAATTTCTCCTGTGCTTTCACCGCTAAACAAAGCAAGGAATCATCAGAATATAACTTACTCAAAATTTCATTTGGTTCTGTAGTTTCAGGTCTCCCCATGAAATCAACTAATCCAGCAATAGTATTCACCTCAGATTCACTTATTAGCATGTCCACTATCGATCTATTAAAATCAGGCCATACATGTGATACATTCCCTTTTTGAGAGTTAGACTTACTTGCGTTTGATATTACTTTCTCAATATCTCTAGAGCTTACTATGTCTTCATACGCATTACCTGAAGCAGTCAGTATGTTGTTCAGCTCTTCTAAACTAAAGCCTGCATGATAAAGGCTATTAGTCGCACTCTGAGCTATTGAATTCCAGTGATTAACGCCAAGGTCACATAGTTTACTAAAAGCCGTTTTATTTAATTTACTCACTAAACGCCTCTGTATTCCTTCATCTAGCGTTTTTGCCCATGAGGGGAGATTGATCTTATCGTTAGAGTTCACTTTGAACCTCCTTTCCAGATGCTAGATTGCATAGGTGCGCTCCGTATGTAAGAATATTGAAAAGCCCTACTTCAGAATCTTCTGCAACCGCTTTTACTAAGACTAGGTCGGCTGAAAGATCAGCAAACATGTTAAAACACAGAGCTGAAAAATATAGACTCCCGTTCTTCCTCTTTATTGGGTCTATACTAAGAGTGTAAGAGTTGATTTGCTTTGCTTTTTCGATTTGTAATAAGAATTCTTCTCTTTCTTCTGGGGTGAATCCATTGATGAAATCTAGAATTTCATTCATGTTGTCTATCAGAGAGACCTCAACATCACTTGAAAGACCTTTTAATTTAATTTTTTTCATTGTGATCTGATTATCTATTTTTTGCGCTTCAAGTGGCTCAACACATCAATCCAGCTATAACGAACTTGACTATTGATTTTGATTTTTGGGATCAGATTTTCCGCAGTCCAATTATCAATTGTCCTAGTGGTAACCTTGAGTTTTTTTGCTAGTTGAGCTTTTGTAATTAGCTCTGTTGTCTCTGTATCATCTAAGTTATTTCTCATTATTAGACCCTCCTTGTTGCATTCTCTCAGATTCTAGAACATCAGATATTCTATAGAGCTTTTTACGGCTTATTTTTATAGGTTTTATAACGCCTTGTTTCTCTTTCTGAAGAAGGGTTTTAGGGACTATGCCCCAACGAGTGCAAAGCTGACGACTGGTTAGAAGATCAGGCAAAGCAGAATGTTGAATAGTTGATTTCATTTTGTGAATTTGTGTGATTAGTAAAAAAATGGGCACGAGTAACCCGTCTATGATTTTCAAAAGGCACCGCCTTAAAGTAGACGTTCACGACAAGAACCTCCGTTCTTGTTATTCAAATCAGCTAACCTGCTCGGGCACCGCCCTTTGCCTAGGCACCGCCTAGAAAATGAATAGGAATTAATGCATGGGCACCGCCCATGTTAAAAATATGAGAGTTACCAAGAGAATTGGTAACTATTGAGGAATATGTGAAACTCTCACGAAATAATCAACAATATACTGACAGTGAACAAATTATGTTCATTGTCGATATTTTCTATCTTACTAATTTAAAATAATTTAAGCGACCTCACTTACAGTTAAATTTCTTCAAAATTAGTTATGCCAACTTCATTTCGGCTACATTATCAAGCTCTACAGGGCTAATACTCCAATAGGTTTTAGCCGTAGACAGTTTGACCAGTTTACGGTATGTAGAATAAAGTAAAACTGAGTTAGGGTGACCTAAAGCCATTGCTGTTTTGCCAGCATTTTCATGCATGGCTAAGTGATAAGATGCAAAAGAGTGCCTTCCAGCATTATGAGGCCAATCATTGATTTTAGCTTTCTCTCTAGCATTATCACAGCCTTTACGGAATTTGTAAGGTGACTCAACAAGTAAACCTTCGTCTTTAGCGTATGGCATTAGCCAAGCTTTCAAGTTGTCTGAAATAGGAATGAATCGCCTTTGCGCTGTCTTCGCATTCTTCGCTTTGATTTCAATTTCTCCATTTTCTAAATCTATTTCAGACCAGTCTAAACGCTCTAGTTCAGCCCTTCTAACGCCAGCAAAAAATGAAATAGCAATTGCAGGTAAAACAGATTCGTCTGCATTAGATAGTAAAGATGCTACCTGTTTAGGTTTTAGTATTTCTGGGTCACCTTTTTTTACTTTGGGACGAATAGCTAGAATAGTCGGATTAACATTAGCGGCTTGAAGAACGATAGCTTGTTGAAAAAGTTGATGAATGGCTTTGCGGTGGTGTAGTTTAGTTTGTGAAGCTAGCTTGCACTCAGTTAAATATTCACTAATGCATTCACTTGTTACATCACACGCTAGCCAATCTCCATAGAGGGCAAGAAAAGCCTTTAAACGCTGTTTGATTGTGTCTTGATGCCTTTTACTTGTTCCTTCACTCTTGAGCTTTTCTAGTAGTTTCTCTGCTACTAATTCGCATGTAATGGATTTGTTACGGCTTTCCACATGCTTGATGAAGAAAGCAACTGCTTCTGTGAGTGTAGTCTTGCTTGCTTCCCCGGGTAATTTAGCAACCGCTTCTCGAAACGATAAGACCGCCCTAGCTTCTTCACCTGTGATAGATTTCTCAGCCCGTCCTTTAGCCTCTAGTTCAGATTCTTTCTCAGATGCAAATTCATCAGCACCGCCTACACCTGTCTTTTTCTTAAACCACTTCTGTCTCATTTTATCACCGTCAGGATAACGCACTCTGTATTTGTAGCGGGGATGCTTTTCCTGTGAAACTGTCACTGATTTGCTCATACATAGGAATAGAACAGAAAACACACCACTTTTCAACGAAATTTGGTTACAAATTGGTTACAGTTTCATTAAAACCTTTATTTAATATTATTTACAATGGTCTTCAAAACCGTTATGGGGCTGTTATGGTCCCGGGTTGGTTCAATTCCTTCCCTCTCCGCCATATGATTTAAAGTGAAGCGAACTTTGACTTTCAACTGTAGGAAAGCTTTGACATTTTTAACTCTTAAAAACAGTCGTCCCAATATTGATATCTTTCGATAGGTTCAATTACTGTTCTTCAATTGCTGACCAATTTAAACCAGTCCATATTACCCACTTGCCTACACTGTTTTTAGATAACACCAAATACTCTTTTAAATACTCTACATTTACATCTGCTGGCTTTTGTAAATCACGGATAACAAATAAGTAAGTAGCATCATTAGCAATAACGCTAGAACTTGTTCTTCGAAACAATGCCAGTTTTGAACCTATGACAACTTCAACTTCTGAGGAGGGGATAGACTCTAATTTGAATCTACTATTTAAAGGTGTTTCGATATAACAGCTTGCACCCTTCATCGGCTCAAACTCTTTCTCAAAATCATTACGATTAGGCCGAGCTAATACCTTCATATATTTAGCATACATTTCATTTACAGCGCCTTCATCCTCTTGTGTGAGCTGTTGATAGTTTTCTAAAGATCGCTGACTGGGCTCCTCCTCCAAATCAAAAGCAAAGGTGATTTCTTCTTTCCAATCTTTAATATCGAGGATCATTTCACGTTTCCAAATTTCTTCTTTATTGTCTGAACAGAAAAGATGTAAAACCTTTGAAGACATATCTTCATCCTCTTTAAAAAGAGTCTCAACTTCAATTTTAATTTCATTAGATCCTTTTCTCAAAGGGGAACCATACCAAGGAGCTCCCAAAACTATACTAGAACATACAGGCTCCCCATTAATCCATGTCAGATACCTTCCACAATCATAATGGTTATAAACCCATAAGTTAACACCTTTGTTGAAAGTATCTTCAGTGACTACTTCCTCACTACTATCACCGGATGTGCTTTTATTACAGGAACCCATTAGAACCACGAACAAAACAATACAGCTAATATTTTTAATCACCATTTATAAATATTTCATATCTACTCATCCCTAGATGGTCAAATCTATTAAGATTTTCCAAAACGAACTTATCCAATAATTTGGAAGTCTTGTCGCAGTTACAGATTACATCACTTAGCTGTTTTTTCTTCCTATTGGGTAGAAACTTTATACACTCAAATCTAAACTAAAAGCAACTTGTGA
>CAKZNV010000158.1 GCA_937132085.1 uncultured Rubritalea sp.
GGTGCAGGACATGATGATCTTCACCTCACGGTGAAAGGTAAAAGAGTCGAACTTACAGAGACTTCTCCTTGCCAGAAAGCGACCGAGCAGTTCACTATCGATGACAAACGCTCTCCTGCCAGCATCGCAAAACTACTCCAGAATAGTGGCTATGAAGCCGTCTGGAAGGACTGGGATGAATCAATTCTACAAAACTTCTAACAAGTCGCTATGAACATTATTCTCAACGGCAAGCCAACCGAGATCGAACTTAGCTGCACGATTACCCAGCTGCTTGAGTCACTCGGTCTAGCAGGCAAGCCAGTCGTCATAGAGCACAACAAAGTAGCAGTATTCCCAAGAGACTATGCTCTGACTTCACTGGCAGAATCAGACCAGCTAGAAATCATTAATATTGCGGCAGGAGGATAATTTAGGTAGAACTCTCCTTCATCCCTCGTCTATGCTTATTTCTCTTAAACAACGCTGGCTCAACTTTGCAAAACGCATTGTTATCCCTAGAGGTGAAGAGATCTGGGAATCCCTTGAAATGCTCTACACTGAGCAAGGTCGACATTATCACACCCTCGAACACATCCAGGATTGT
This sequence comes from uncultured Rubritalea sp., assembly GCA_937132085.1. Taxonomy (GTDB): domain Bacteria; phylum Verrucomicrobiota; class Verrucomicrobiia; order Verrucomicrobiales; family Akkermansiaceae; genus Rubritalea. The sequence goes on from CAKZNV010000158.1 coordinate 587, forward strand.
CTGATCAAACTTGATGAATGGCCAACTAAGATTTCAGCCGAAAACTATCAAAGCATAGAGCTTGCGATCTGGTTTCACGACCTTATCTACGATAGCCAAAGAGCTGACAATGAAGACGCGAGTGCAGCTCTGTTCACCCATTTCTTCAGAGGTCATGAACTCCAGCCAAATGTTTACGCACTCATTTTAGCCACTAGACATAAAGTCACAGATGGAATGCAGGCTGAAGAGATCATGTGTGATATCGATCTCTCGATTCTAGGTGCCATCATTCCTGGAAAGTATCAGCAATACTCAGATAATATTCGCAAAGAATACAGCTGGGTCACAGATGAAGAATACTGCGAAGCTAGAATACGTGTCTTGACAAATTTCCTAGCAAAAGACCACCTGTATCAAACACCTTATGCGCAAGGACGATGGGGCAAACAAGCCCGCATCAATATCCAGCAGGAGAAAGACTTACTAAGCTCAGCGCTTGAAAGTTATATATAGAACATGATCTCGTTATCGTTTCCTGAGAGCATGTTCAATGTCGTTTCTTTAAGACTTTCTGTGAAACGATTGCTCACCTCAGCCCAAGTTGCAGCCACCTCATTCGCTGATTGTCCTGTCTGAACACTCATCTTTGAAACCATTGCTGGCTCTACTGCAGCCACGATATCATATAAAGTAATGTCATCGGCAGACTTTTCTAAAAAATATCCACCCGCCTTACCTCTCTTACTTTGAATCACTTCCGCATTTTTAAGGTCATTCATGATCTGCACTAAAAAATTTGCAGACACGTCTTCGCATTGCGCTATCTCATCTAGTCGTGTAACAGTATTTTCATTAACACGCTTTGAGAGTTGCACCATCGCTCGACAGGCATATTCTAGTTTCTGGGAAATCTTCACAAAGACAATCTAATCCATATATGAACGAAAAATCTAGCACCAATCATGTCACACTGTGTCAGCCTAAAGATATAAACATAGATGAGGTGTGGAAAGAAATCTACAGTGAAGCATCTGACCTTGCTGAAAAAGAACCACAGTTGCGTAAATTACTCACTGATATCGTTCTATCACATCAGTGTCTATTCAGTGCGCTTTCAGCTAGACTAGCTAGAAAACTCGCTCGTGAAGACATGACGAAGGATGAACTCTATCCTCTTTTATTCGACATATTTAGTAACAACAAGAACATCACTCTAAGCGCTATCACTGACATGCAAGCGATCTACCAACGAGATCCAGCCTGTCACTCGATGCTCCACCCTATGTTGTTTTTCAAAGGCTTCATGGCGATCACTACCTACAGGATTTCTCATCATCTATGGGTGATGAACAGAAAACCACTCGCTCTGTATTTCCAGAGCATCTCTAGTGAAATCTTCGGCGTAGATATCCACCCTGGTGCTCGTATCGGCTGCGGACTCATGCTTGACCACGCTACTAGTGTCGTCATGGGAGAAACTGCGATCGTAGAAGATAATGTCTCCATCCTTCACGAGGTAACTCTCGGAGGAACTGGCAAGCAAGAAGGAGCCAGACACCCAATCGTGCGCAGTGGCGTCATGATCGGAGCTGGAGCTAAAATTCTAGGCCGAGTAGAGATAGGTGCTGGAGCTAAGATCGGTGCTGGAAGTGTCGTGCTAGAAGACGTCCCCGCCTGCACCACAGTAGCCGGAGTCCCAGCAGTCATCGTAGGACACACCAGCGAAGAAAACCCTGCACTAGAGATGAACCAAAGCATCAACTGCGGCCAAATTTAGCAAGCTCCCGATTTCAAATCACAAATTTCAAATCACAAATCCCATAAACAACCGCCCTGCGGATGTTTATGGGTAAAGGAGTCCATCGCCCCCCTATAAGCCGGATTCTGTCCTCACCGTTTTGACACGGCGATGTGTGATCATTTGTCTTCTCAGCTCTTGCGAACCAAGCGTCATCTTGCGATGATCATGCGACTATTACCCGAGGATTCTGGTCGAGCGGGCACTCTTCCTCTGTTGTGTCTTGCACCACGCTGGGTTTACCTTGCATTACAGATTACTCTGCAACCGGTGGGCTCTTACCCCACCCTTTCACCCTTACCTAGCGAGCTAGGCGGTCTTCTCTCTGCTGCACTGTCCGTCTGCTAGGCGTTGATTCCTAACATCCCTCGTTCTTCACAAGGAGCGCTGCCCTATGGTGTCCGGACTTTCCTCTGCTACTTACCTTGCGGCGGCAACAGCGATCACCCGGAGGGCGATGGATCTGCAAGCTAGCTTTCTATCTAAATATTGCAATCCAATAAAACAAAATCGCCCAATCCAAAAAATCTGTGCTAGTCTAACCAGTAGAAAACCATGAGCGACCAAGAACAAACAACAGCAAAGAAATCTCCCAATTCCTTCATTAGCAAACTCGGTTCTTTGAAAGATAAACTCAACCAAAAGTTTAACAAAAGCCTCAAAGTAGCAACCCCAATGAGACAACCAAGAATCGGCCTCGCCCTCGGCTGCGGTGGAGCCAAGGCTCTCGTTCACATGGGAGTGATCAAAGCATTTGAGGAAAATGATATCCCCATTCATGCCATCGCAGGTTGTAGCATGGGAGCCTACGTCGGAGCTCTCTGGGCTACTGGCCATGATTCAAAACAAATGATCGCCATAGCCAGTGAATTTAAAGACAAAGAGTCGTTTAAAAAGCTAGCTGATCCAGCAGTCCCACCGATCAAAGGTCTCTTCCATGGCAACAGACTCAAAAGCCACCTCGAAGGCTTCATCTCAGACCCTCAGATCCAAGATCTCGACCGTGACTTCATCGCCATCGCAGCAAATCTCGACAACTACCAACGCGTCGTTTTCAACAGCGGCAGTCTGTTAGATGCCGTGCATGCTAGTTGTGCCATGCCAGGAATCATCGTCCCAGTCACCGTCAACGGAATCCGCTGTGTGGATGGCGGCGTCGTAGATCCTGTTCCAGTCGGTTCTCTCAGAGATTACCTTGATGTCGATATCATCATCGCAGTTTCTACTACTCCTGAGCTCAGCGACATCGAAGCTGCCGAACCAGTCATCACTATCGAAGAAGTAGCGCCCACCAATGAAGGAGACTCATGGCTCAGAACGAAGATCAACAGCATCGGCAAGAAATACAACCCAGCAGCAAAAGGCAACATGTTAGACACCCTACGCCGCAGCCTAAAAGCCTCACAAATCCGTATCGCCCACGATGCCTGCATGCGAGCTGACCTTGCCCTCCACCCCATCACAGAAGAAACAGCATGGCATCAATACGAAAAATTTGCCCACTTCATCGAAGTAGGAGAAAAAACCACCCTAGTCGCCATGCCAGAGATTAAGAAGCTCCTTGAGCCGATCCCTGATATTAAGGATGAGTCAGAGGAGAATGACGGCAAGTAGGCTAAAGACCGCTAAGTGCTTTGTAGCGCCGTGCCTTCAGCACGGTCATTTTGTATAAATCTCTATACTAGGACTGAAGTCCTAGCCTTTGCACCCGCTCTCCCTTCAGGAGATTTCGTTGTTCTGAGCTAGTTTCGCTGTCCTGCAGGGACAAAATGTGCAGAGCCTAGGGATTCATCCCTAGGACTGTATCCCCCAGAAATCAAACCGTGCTGAAGGCACGGCGGAGATCTATCAACCTCGGCTCAATCAAACGGACAAGGACAACGTCCATGAAACGCTTCTCCGCTTCTAGGATGTTCGAAATACAAATCACTTGCATGTAACATTAAACGATCTGCCATCTTTTCACTTTGATCGCTCTGATACAAATCACAGCCGAGGATTGAATGCCCAATAAACTGGCTGTGAATTCGTAACTGATGTGTTCGCCCAGTATGAGGAGTGTATTTGACTAAACTCCTACGTGGATGATCTAGACGCTGTAAAACAGTGTATTCACTAATCGCTTCTTTACCTGTGGTCTGGCAAATTTTCACCCGAGGGAACAGACTTCTATCTTTGGCTATAGCCGCTGAAATTTGTCCCTGATCGTCAGCCAACCATCCTTCTAGAATGGCTACATAATGCTTCTGAACCGTGCGTGCTTGAAACTGTTTATTGAGATGCTTCGATGAATCGGCATTTAAGCCCACCACCATCACACCCGATGTCCCCAAATCTAAACGATGCGGTAATTTCGCCTCTGGAAATGCAGGAGTTGCTCCATCCTGCCCATGAACCAAGCGATAATGAACCGAATCCAAATTCAGAGGATTCTTACCCGATAGACTAAGCAAGCCACTAGGCTTATTGATCAACAAAATGTCATCGTCTTGATACAAAATCTCAAAGAACTCATCACACAGCGGCGCCACAAAGTCATCAACGATTGTGTGATTTGATAGTATGGAGCTCTCTTCTTTATCCCTAGACATTTAAAGTTCTTATTTAACTAAATCAAATCGTAGTGCACCTACTGAAACGATTGCGCTTCATGCCATAGCTTATTCAAATCAGAAATGATTGATGGTGAAATGTAGATCACCCACCCCAGAATAAACAAGATAGCCCACTTAAACCTAGTCTTTAAGAGCACTAAACTGGAAATGAATGAGCCTAGAGCAAAGAATAAACATGCGCCTACTTGGCCAATATCTGGGCAAGGTGAAGATGAATCTTTTGTGCCATAGGTTAGAAATGACAACACAGCCAACAACAGCATTGAGAACACTAAAATGTATCTCAGTTCTGCCTTATTGGTGAATATCCAAAGCGATAAAATGATTAAAGGAGCGAGGACAAACCCAGAAAGTAGTCCAAAGTTAAGCCAATCCCAAGTAGCAGTTGCAATAGTCATATTCTAGTTATTGTGCTTTGATTTCGAGTTACCCTCAATATTATCAAAAATAGCATTAACTGATTTATTATAAAGAAACAACAAAACTGCTGTCACAATCCCAAAGACACAGCACAAACCGATCTCATCAAGGAGTTTAGATAAGTTAATATTGCGCCCAGAATCAATTAAGAACATTTTGTAAGCGCTACTTTCACCAGTAAAACCGTGTTCAGCAAAACTATACTCCCAGCCAAACAATCCTCTCTCAGTAGCGTTATAACCAGTTGAGGCAACAGAGACTTCGTCAAAGACTGTGTAAAACAGATAGAATACTAAAGCTGATACAATAAATGCAAATACAGCATAACCTGACAGCTTCATAGTATTCTACGTTTTAAACCAGAACCTTACTAGTCGTATTTCTCAGAAGATTTCTTGAGCTTCTTCTCTTCACGTTTTTCTTTCAGAGTTTTCTCTGATTTCTTCTTAACTCCTTTTCTTGCGTCTTGTCCTTTAGCCATAATATTTGTTGGTTTGATTGTTAAATTACTAAGCGTCTTCAGGTCTCAATTTATGAGCCTTGCCGCTTGAGTGTGTCTGTCTTACTAGGTATTAAGCTAGTTCCTCCAACCAAGATTCACAATAAAAAAGACCGCCTCATGATAGAAGCGGTCTTTTGAGAATGTTAGCTTGATCTAGTTTGATGTCTAAACTGACTATTTGCCAGTTTCGTCATCATGCTCTAGGCCGTGACCTAGGATGAACTGTAGATCGTCCATAGCGAGGTTACTTGCGAATCCTTCGTCTCCGAGGACGTTGGTAACAAGCGCTGTCTTCTGGTGCTGAAGAATTCGGATCTTCTCTTCGACCGTATCACGAGTGAGTAGTCGGTAAGCAATAACCTTGTTCTTCTGTCCAATACGGTGAGTTCTGTCAATCGCTTGGTTCTCAACCGCTGGGTTCCACCATGGATCGTAAAGGATAACGTAAGACGCTGAGGTCAAGTTAAGACCAGCTCCACCTGCCTTGAGCGATAGCATGAATACTGATGGCTCCTTGGTAGTCTGGAATTTCTCGATCTCTCCCTTACGGTCTTTCGTCTGACCAGTGAGGTAGTTATACGCTCTGCTTTCAGTCTCAAGGCGAGCCTTGATGATATCGAGCATGGATACGAACTGTGAGAACACGAGAACCTTGTGGCCTTCTTCCTTAAGCTGATCAAGAAGGTAGAAGAGCGCAATCATCTTGGCACTTTCTTCCTTGAGGAACTTAGGATCGATAAGACCGGGGTGACAACAGATCTGACGGAGTCTCATGAGTCCCTGAAGGATCGCAAATGAGTTCTTCTTCACTGCTTCATCAGAGTCAACACCGAGAAGTGCCTTCTGGATTCTCTTAAGCTCAGCTTTATACATTTCAGCCTGAATTCCTTCCATGACTGCGAAGACTTCTTCTTCCGTTCTTGGTGGAAGATCTTTCGCTACTTGAAGCTTAGTTCTTCTGAGTAGGAATGGACGAAGTCTAGATGCGAGTCTTTGCTGTGAACTTGGGTCTTTACGCTTGTCGAATCTCTTCTTGAAGTAAGCTTTAGAACCTAGAACACCCGGCATTGCGAATGCCATGAGTGACCACATATCCATGAGTCTGTTCTCAATCGGCGTTCCCGTTAGAACTAGTCTATTCGTAGCGTTCAGCTCACGAGCTGACTTAGCTGCTTTAGAATCTGGGTTCTTGATCTGCTGTCCTTCATCGAGAATGACCGTGAGCCATTTGATCGTATTAAGGTCTTCACCACAAACTCGGAGCTGAGCGTAGTTGAGCACGACGAGGTCGAGTTCATTCTGAGCTTCATTGATGATGAGGTCATCCTTAGTTCTGAGAACTTTAACCTTAAGCTCAGGGGCAAATTTCTCTGCCTCAGTAGCCCAGACGTCCAATACGGACTTAGGACAAACTACCAGTGCTGGCTTATGCCTAGAGTTCTTCTCCTTAGCATTCTCAAGTCGCAACCAGAGGATGTAAGTAAGTGACTGGATCGTTTTACCTAGACCCATGTCATCGGCTAGAATTCCGCCAAATCTGTTAGTAGCAAGGTAAGCAAGGAAGTGGAAACCTTCGACCTGGTATGGACGGAGTGTCGCTTGGAGACCATCTGGCACTGGAGCGTCAATATCGATCTGGATATCTTTCGCTGTGTCCTTGATCTTCTTCCATGCTTTAGGATCGAATACCTCAGCGGCTTTAGGATCTGAAAGCTGGAGAGCGTGCATTCTGTGCGTTTCACCTGAGAGATCGAATGGATCGAGTCCGAGACGAGTCACCGCATCGCGTTGGTCATCGTCGAGCTTGATTTCGAGTCTCATCCAGCCACCGTCTTCCATGCGCACATAGCCACCACGTGCTGCTACCAGCTGGCGGATCTGAGCTTTGGTTAGATTCACACCTTCCACATCGATCACGATGCGTAGGTCGAACCAGTCGATGTCTTGGTTTACAACTTCAAATCTAACAGCGGCTGCTACTGGATCAGCAAGAAGTGTCTTCAGCTTGAAGTCCATTTCGACTTCTACTGACTTAGGCATTGCCTTCGCCCACTCAGAGAATTTCTCTGGGAAAAGCTTAGTCACTCTTGTCTTAAATTCGTCTAACTTATCATCGTAAGTGAGTCCCATTTCTCCGAGGAGTCCTGGCACTGGGTAGAGGTCTTCACGAGCGAAACGTAGTAGCTGTTGTCCTTTGACAGGCTTCTGCTCTACGAGCTCCCAGCCATCTTTGATAAGCTTCTCTGTGCGACGATCTTTCTTCTCAAGAGCTTTCACATCGATAACGAGGTGCTCAGTTTCAGCTGCTGTGAGACCCTGCTCAATACGCATCTGGAAACGAGGATAAAGATCAAGATCAACAACCTTCTTACGCAGAGACTCAGGTAGTCGCGAACCAATTTTACGCAAAAACTCTACACCTTCTAAGCTGTTGATTACCTCTTTAGGAATCATGTAGCGAGGCATTACTTCAGTGTCATTGAGCCATCTTGGCGGTCCAGGGAACACTGTTTCATCTGACTGATAAAGCTCTTCACGTCCAGGGAGTAGTCGCACTGAGTGAGACACATGCTCCTTGCTCTTCGTCATGAGCTGAAGGGCGAATGCATCCGGATAATACGGATCATCTTCACAAATCCAGTTAATGCGCTCAGTAGAGACCTTATACTCGCGTTCGTCTAGGTTCACAATGTAGCCTTTCAGCGCCTTCTGGCGGAAGAGACGGTTCATGAAGCGACATGCTTCCTCGGTATCGAGGTCCATCGTTGCGGCACCTTCTTTATGGTAGAATGCTAGGAAATGCTCCCAAATCACCTGACTAGGTGCATCCATACGGAGTGCAGCCATTTCAAACAGACCGGTGAGTCTTTCTATATCATTCTTCTCTCTTAGAATTATCCATTCGCCTTCCTCTTCCTGAGATTCAACTCTTGCTTCGTTGATTGTAGAGACAATTCTGAATTTAACAGTGAGAGGCTTTTGCTGTGGTGGACGATCATTGACTAGCTCAATACGATCATACCACTCAGCGACTTCACGCTCCTTCTCCCAGTCCTGCATCTTCTTCTGCACTGACTTGAGATCAGTCACTGCATTCATGAATTCCGCGTATGGAAGCTTCTTCTTGTAAAATGCGTAAGCTAGGTAGTTCCAGAATTCTAGGATATCTCCAGGTGGGATTGGCCATAGCTCTAGAGGCTCGTAGCTAACAATCTCCCAACGAGGGTTAAGACGAACCATATCGTGATCGTGGATCTCTCCCTCGATCACATATCTGCGGTAACGCTTTTCTACTTTAGTAATGAAGTCCGCCTCAGCGTCATCTAGTTCGCGATCTAGCTTCTCTTCGATCAAATCAATGATCGGAGTATCATCAAACTCATTAGGAGACTCAGGGAGATCTTCACCACGGTGCATACGCTCCATCATGGTCGCATACATGCAGGCTCCTGCTATTGTCTCATCTTCAGCTGTGCAGCTACCGAACCAACGGTTACCTTGCAGTCTGAGACTTGTTCTATAAGTTCCTGTTTTATCCTCTACTCGTCCTTGGATGAATAGATGATTACCGAAAATTTGGGTTACTGCCCCCTCTTGTTGTAGGTCATCTCCTCTATTACGTGACTCTTCTGGGAAGCTGTTGAGGAAATTTAAAGTCGCTCTATCTGGATTCATGCGATGTCTTTTAGTCGTTATTTGTTTTAAAATGTGTGAGTTGAGCAGCATTTAACGCCTATCTCAACTCTCGCTACTTGCATCTCTTTGGCACGCTTTCTGATTGTCATCGGCCATGCGCAAGATTTGCTTCTCCATTACTTTTTAAGTCATGAAGGGAGTTCGATGTTATAGCCCAATATCTTGAACTGGCAAGATAAGATTGTGTCTAATTTAAATTAATAAAAAATAATGAGTCAAATTGTTAGATACTTTACGATATATCAGCTACTTTATCGCCACTACATGCTGAGAAATCTCACCGATTTCACCAATCCCCATATTCACCTTATCACCTAACTGTAAATAACATGGAGGATTCATAGCCATCCCCACACCGGCTGGTGTGCCAGTAGAAATGACATCACCTGGGAGCAAAGTCATGTATTGGGAAATATAACTGACCAAGAATGGAACATTGAATAACATATCACCTGTCCAGCCGTTCTGCCTAAGCTCTCCATTGACCTGTGTCCAAATGCGAAGATCGCTGATATCTGAGACTTCATCGCAGCTCACTAAACACGGCCCCATAGGAGCAAACGTGTCTGCGCTCTTCCCTTTAGTCCACTGACCTCCCCGATGCTTCTGATGCTGACGCTCAGTGTAGTCTCCCATCACAGAATAGCCGGCTATGTATTCGACAGCGCTCTCTAGAGTAACATTCTTAGCTGTTCTACCTATTACTATTGCCAGCTCAACTTCGTAATCTAGATGAGTGCTATCGATCGGCATTTCTACATCATCCTGAGGCCCAGAAAAGGCGCTCGAAGCCTTCATGAATAGAACTGGTTCATTGGGGATCTTACTATCAAATTCTTTAGCGTGATCTGCGTAGTTCTTCCCTACACAGACGATTTTCGATGGTCTTGCAATAGGAGACCCAAACCTCACACCTGCCTCCACGACTCTCCCCCCAGGGCAACCATCCTCGACCCACAACTGAAGTGAGGCCAAGCCATCACAGGCAAAAAAGCCTTCATCGAAATCTTGGAATTCACCACTAGCATCAATAATTCTATCATCAATGAGCACAGCTGGACTCTCCATGCCGACTTCTCCGTATCTTACTAATTTCATGATCAAAAACTATCACATTAAAACGATCATAGAAAGTAGTCAGTGAGAAACTAACTAGTTCACACTCAGATCGACAGCGAAAGTTCACCCTTGCTAAGTCATTAAACCTTATCTTGTTCAATTTTCTCCTCAGGAGCGGTCTTCCACATGAACAGGGCTTTGATAACTCCACCGAGGCTACTTCCATCGTGCATTTCACGTTCAATATCTAGCATCGCTTTAGTGTGATCTTCAGAAGTCTCCACATCATTCTTTACTCGATCAATGAGGACTTTCACATTCTCATCTCCGTCCATGAGTCTCAGCTTAGCTAACTTAGAATACTGCCTAAGAGCATCGACTTGCTGTCGGATCACCTGCCAGTGCTGCACTTGAGTAGGGCTGAGCGACTGCTGGAATGCTTCCATCTCTGACTGCAAAACCTCATCTCGTTCAAGCATCCGCTGAGCATTATTCTCCATACTATCCCCTAATTGAGCCTCTAGCTCCCTGCATAACGATAAATATTCTTCTCTCATAGTATCAGTTATTATACAGCTTACCGACAATCTAACAAGCTGTTTCGAGACAAAGAAAAAGCCCTGAGGCTCACAAGGAACCTCAGGGCTGATGAATTATATAGAGCTTA
>CAKZNV010000159.1 GCA_937132085.1 uncultured Rubritalea sp.
TTTCTAACCGAATAGATTAATTGTTAGAGTGGGACTCTCACCCACGTAGTAATAGCCTTCACAGGCGTGCAATCGGGGATGGTGTAGCAATTTTACGAGGGAAAGCAAACTCTCTTGGCTATGCAGAACTACAAACTTTAGATATAAGAAATTTAGGACTAGATGTAATCTCTGATGAAAAACCTCTCCACCATGCGAACATCACAGCTTGGTCATCAGATGACGATAAAACAGAACGTAAAAGACTACAATTAGTCAAAGCTAAGCAACTAGTAGAAGTAAGCTGTATGAAAATTTTCTAATCAGGCCTTGGATGAGTTAAAATAAGTGCCGGAGACTTTCTGTTCACTAGTGATCTTTACTAAATATATTAGCTGTATTTTTAAAATTTAAAACCTGAGTTTGATTACTTAGTTCTATGTTTTCACCATTATAGATTAGGAAGCTCTGAGAGCATTGCTTTGCGACTTGTTTGAATTTCTCTAGTCCTTTGAGCTGTTTATGGAAAAAGGTAGAAGCAGATTTAATTTCTATCGCCACTAACTCACGGCCTTTTTTGAAGAGAAGATCCACTTCATTCCCATTACTATCTCTGAAGAAATAAAGATTCGCTGCTAGCCCTTGATTGTATCTCGTCTTAGCTGATTCTAGGACGACAAGATTTTCAAAGATATTTCCTACTAATGGATCGCGAGCCAGCTGATCCTCAGTTTCTATCCCTAACAAATAGCAGAGTAGCCCCACATCAGAGAAAAAATACTTAGGAGACTTTATCACACGCTTGCCAAAATTTTCATAAAATGGTGATAATTTGAAAACAATGAAAGAAGCCTCTAGAATAGAAATCCAATTCTTAATCGTCTTAGCATCCACTCCTACATCATTCGATAGCCCTCCATAGTCAACTAGCTGTCCCACACGTCCTGCCAATAACTTGATGAATTTCTCAAAAAGTGAGATATCCTTGAGCAGTATAAGCTGCCTCACATCTCGTTCAACGTAAGTTCGGTAGTAGTTAGCATACATTTGACTAGGACGCATTTTCTGATCATAAATTCTAGGATAAAAACCTCTGATACAATACGTGGTATAAGCATCATAACTAATACCATGCTGGCTTAACTCAGCAATACTAAGAGGTAAAAGGGTGAGAACCGCAGTCCTACCAGCTAGTGATTGGCTCACCGCCTCCTGAAGTTGTAATTGATGTGACCCAGTCAGAATAAATCTACCATTTTGTGGAGCCTCGTCCACCATGACTTGAATGTAGCTAAGAAGCTCAGGAACACGCTGGACCTCATCAATAATTACCTTTCCAGAGAACTTGGCCAAATATGCTTTCGGATCATTCTCTGCAATCTGACGAGTCTCAGGATGCTCTAAATTCGAGTATTCATACCCCTCTAAGAAATGCTTCACCAAAGTGGTCTTCCCTGACTGCCTAGGACCAATCAACGTAAGCACAGGATATTCCGCTAATAAGGTAAGTAGTTCTGGTAGTATATCTCTTTTAACCATAGACAATAAATAAACTATGCTAAATAGGACTTCAAGTCCTAAATTACATAATAATATGGATCGATAGATTAACTACAAATTTATCGTTCTCTAAATCCAAACTCTCTATTGACCTATCAAATGTCTCTTGTTAGTTTTCACTGTTAATAGAGTGAGGTGTTTCATTCTAATTTTATACTAACCCTAACTAATAAAAACGATGAGTGATGAATGCTGTGGTTCTGATGAGCCAAAACCTGATATGAGCCCTGGTCGATTTGGCTGGAATGAGCTAAATGTGCCAGATGTAGAAGCTGCTAAGAAATTCTATGGAGAGGTCTTTGGTTGGGAATCTGATACTCAGGAGATGGCTCCTGGTATGGAGTATACTGTCTTTACCCAAGGTAAACATATGATTGGTGGACTAGTGAGTCCTCCGAAAGAGGCTGCTTGTCCTCCACACTGGGCTGCCTATGTAAATTCAGATGATATAGCATCCGATGTGGCGAAGGCAAAAGCTGCCGGAGCAACAATTTTAGTTGAATCCATGGAGGTTCCAAACGCAGGAACCTTTGCTGTGATTCAAGACCCTCAAGGAGCTGTTTTTTCTCTCTGGAAAGCAGCCGAGAACCCTGGATGAGGCATCTAAATTTAACTCTCGCGTGACGAGAGTATGAATTCTTAAAGCCAGCTACTTTATGAGCAACGTTTTTAGCAATACAGCTTATAAAGTGGCTGAAATTTTATAGACTCTTACTGGCTTAAATGAATCCACTATAAACTTCATTGATCATTATAATAGTCAAAGCTGGGTAGTTGGTTTAGTTCTTTTGTGTGCCAAGAATGTTAATCATATTAGTCGTTATCTCGATCGTCTGTCTGCTGATCGGGTTGATTTATTGGTCGGCTGTTTATAACGGTTTGATCACGAAGAGGAATGCTGTGAAGAGCACATTCAGTGGGATCGATATTCAGCTGAAGAAACGCTGGGATCTGATTCCTCGCCTGGTGGAAGTCGTGAAAGGCTATGCTGCTCATGAGAAGGATGTGTTTCTTAAAGTCGTGGAAGCTCGTCGCTTAGCGATTGAGTCGAAGAATCACAGTCATTCGCGTCTCAGTAATGAACAAGTGATCGCTCAGGAGACTCCTAAGATCATCGCATTGGCAGAGAAGTATCCAGATCTCAAAGCTGATGAGCAATTTCTATTACTTCAACGTAATCTGACTGAAATCGAGTCGCAAATTTCAGCATCAAGAAGAGCTTACAACGCTTCTGTCTTGAGATACAACAACAGCATACAGACCTTCCCAGCCAACACCATCGCTAGAAAACATCAGTTTGAAGCCATGGACTTTTTCTCAATCGAACTCACCGAACGTCAAAATGTTAGCATTTGAAGAGCATATCTTGCAGAGTTTATCCACTAAACTCGACCAACTAGAAGAAGCTCGTCTTCACGCACTCGCTGAGAAGAAAAGAGCTGCTAATCTTTGCTGGATTATCACAGGTTCGATTTTCGCTGTGGGTGTTATAATTTGCTTTGCTGTGGGGAACCCTATTCCGCTGATCTTCGCTGTAATTGTCAGCCTTATCGTGAGTCTGATCACCTACAATGCTGTGTGCGGAAAGGCCATCGGCTTCTTTAATCATAATTGCAAAACCCAGCTAGTAAGTGGCATAGCAAAAGCTATCCAACCTGAAATGGAGTTCTTTCCTAACCACGGAATTTCCAAGCAACTTTTCAAAAGCTGTGGCCACTATACCACAGGAATAGATCGATATAAGACAGAAGACCTGTTTGAGGGCTCTATCGGGGCGACTAAGTTATTGTTCGGTGAATTGCATGCTGAATACAAGACGACATCGACTGATAGCAAAGGCAGAAAAAAAACGAGTTGGCACACTATTTTCAAAGGAGTGATGCTGGTGGCTGATTTCCACAAACATTTCAATACCTGGGTCACCGTGAGGCCAGACAATGAGACTGATGGCTTCTTTGGCTGGATCGGTCAGAAGATCCAAGGTTTCAGCTCTAGTCTTGTAAAGTTAGAGAGCCCGACCTTTGAGAAGCACTTTAGAGTCAACGCTGGTGACGCCACTGGTGCGATGTATATTCTCACACCTGACATGCAGGAAAGACTATTGGAGCTGCGACAATCGTTAGGAACCAGGATCATCATTTCATTCCAGAAATCCAATGTCTATATCACTGCGCCTAA
>CAKZNV010000160.1 GCA_937132085.1 uncultured Rubritalea sp.
ATTTGCTCTAGTCTGATGGCTTTCTTGCCGAGTGGCTTGAGCGCATCGAGTGACTTCTTAGTGAGGCGTTTTGCTTCTTTCTTGGAGGCTTCTAGTCCGAGAATTGCCGGGTAAGTAGACTTATCGACAGCTTCGTCTTTACCAGCAGTCTTACCTAGCTGTTCTGTTGTCTGAGTGACGTCTAAAATGTCGTCAATGACTTGGAAAGCTAGTCCTAGGTTATAACCAAAAGTAGTGAGCGCTTCGAGCTTCGCTGGAGTGACATTGGCGGTCATTGCTCCGAGTCGTATCGAGCTTGTTAGCAGTGCAGCTGTCTTGGCTTCGTGGATCTGGATGAGTTGCTTCTTAGTGAGGCTTTTGCCCTCTCCTTCGAGGTCGAGCACCTGTCCCCCGATGAGTTTTTTACTGCCACCAGTTTCCGCAAGCTCAGCCACGTAGTTGCCTACATGATAGCGCTTGGTAGCTGGAGTCCTGGCGATGATAGCGAAGGCTTCGGTAAGTAGCGCATCGCCACAGAGCACAGCGACACCTTCTCCGTAGACCTTGTGACTAGTCGGACGGCCACGGCGTAAATCATCATCATCCATGCATGGTAGATCATCATGGACGAGCGAATACGTGTGCATGATCTCTACTGCGCATGCCGGAGCTAGAGCATTAGTGACATCGCCACCGCAA
The DNA here is from genome assembly GCA_937132085.1 of uncultured Rubritalea sp. Lineage (GTDB taxonomy): Bacteria > Verrucomicrobiota > Verrucomicrobiia > Verrucomicrobiales > Akkermansiaceae > Rubritalea. The sequence goes on from CAKZNV010000160.1 coordinate 679, forward strand.
ACTTCAGCCGCAGCGAGACAGAGCACCGGACGCAGTCTCTTGCCACCAGCAAAAATGCTGTAGCGCATCGCTTTGTGGATAGTTGCTGGTCTAACATTCTCTCTAGGGAGCTGACGTTTTAGTTCAGCGTCGACTAGTTTCTGTTGCTGTTTAAGCCACGGTTTGAGATCGCTCATAGAATTAAATATTAAAGGATTTCTGCGATTTGGACTGCGTTGAGAGCAGCGCCTTTACGCACCTGATCGCCTACCACCCAGAGAGCGAGAGCATTGTCTACCACTTGGTCCATACGGATGCGGCCTACTAGGCAATCATCTTTACAGGTAGTGTCGAGTGGGACTGGATAGCTTTCAGTATCTGGATCGTCTTTGATCTGAATTCCAGGATAGTCTGCATAGGCAGCTTTCGCACCAGCCACATCCACAGGCTTTTCAAACTGTGCAGTGATGGACACTGAGTGAGATCTGTAAACAGGAACTCGCACACATGTGCAGGTCACTTTGAGGTCTGGAATACCGAGAATCTTGCGGCTTTCGTTGACCATCTTGATCTCTTCTTTGGTGTAGCCACCTTCTTGGAAAACATCCACGTGTGGGATCACATTTGAAGCAATCTGCACTGGATAAACATTGATGAGGTCATCACCGATTTCTTCACCTGCAGCGAGAGCCTTAGTTTGTGCTTCTAGTTCTACGATACCTGCAGTTCCAGATCCTGACACGGCTTGGTAAGAGGATGCGATGATCGCTTTGATACCATACTTCTGATGCAGTGGGAATAGTCCCATGAGAGAAATAATGGTGGTGCAGTTCGGGTTAGCGATGATGTTCTTAGGAAGGTTTTTAGCCGCCTCAGGATTGATTTCTGGAACGATGAGTGGGACGTCTTCGTCCATGCGGTAAGCAGATGAGTTATCAATGACGATACATCCAGCCTTTGCAGCAGAAGGAGCAAACTCTAGAGACGTGTCACCACCAGCAGCGAAGAGTGCGATGTCGATACCAGCGAAGCTATCGTGAGTGAGTTCTTTAATCGTAATTTCTTCTCCACGGAAGGTGCGGGTTTTCCCTGCTGAGCGAGCTGAGGCTAGTAGAGTGAGTTTCCCAATAGGGAAATTTCTCTGATCTAGACATGCTAGCATTTCTTCTCCCACTGCTCCAGTGGCTCCTACGATGGCGATGTTTTTTGCTGCGTTCATTTTCTTAGTCCTGTTTAGGTAGAGGGAAGATAGGGGAATATGGCTGAATGGCAATAAGTGATTCTGTGTGTATAGTTAAACTTGTGTAAATTTAGCTGCTGCGGTAACTGTTCAGTATGAAAATTTTCAGTGTGATCTGGAGCTGGAGCTTCTTTAAAAACTGCCTAATTATCGGCTTGATAGGTGTTGTGCTAGTAGCCCTGCTGATCTGGTGGGCGAATAAGGCCGCGATCGAAGCTGGTGAGGGAAAGCTCTATGATGATGTGGCTAAGATGCCTGCAGAGGATGGCAAGAAGCGTGTGGCATTAGTATTTGGCTGTTCAGAGAAGATCGGTAGCCGTGATAACTTGTATTTTAAATACCGTATAGAAGCCGCAGCTGAGCTATGGAAAGCGGGGAACATCCGTGGATTCATCGTCTCTGGAGATAATGGTGCAGAAAACTATAATGAACCAGAAGACATGAAGCAGGCGCTCATCAAGAAAGGAGTGCCAGCAGAGAAGATCGTTTGTGATTACGCAGGGTTCAGAACTTTGGATTCAGTGGTGAGGTTGAAAGAAGTGTTCGATGTGACCGAGGTCGTTTTTGTGACCCAGAAATTTCACAATGAACGTGCTGCGTATCTGGCAGAGAAAGAAGGGATCGATTTCATTGGCCTCAATGCCCAGGCTGTTTCAGGGAATGCCGCAAAGAAAACTAACACAAGAGAATATCTCGCTAGAGTGAAGATGCTCTTAGATACCCTCGTTTCTAAATCGCCAAAGTTTCTGGGTGATAAGGAAGAGCTAGGGTTTTAAGCTCATCTGATTTACTTCTCTAGAAAATGAGGTATCTATAAGAGGAAATAAATAAACATCATGGAAAAACAAAGAATAGCATTTGTAGGAGTAGGGCGTATGGGAGCAAACATGGCACGTCGTCTTAAAGACTGTGGCTACGAAATTACCGCAATAAACGATGTGGATAAGGCAGCAGCTGAGTCTCTCGCTGAAGAACTAGGAGCTAAGTATTGTGCAAGCCTCTCTGAGCTGACAGCAGCTGCGGATGTCGTATTCACCGTGGTGAGTAATGATAATGCAATGCGCAGTATCTTTATCGATGCTGAAGATAATCTACTGCAAGGATCAGAAGGCACAGTCTTTGTGAATTGTGCCACTGTGTCTGATAAAGTTCAAAAGGACATAGATGTCGCTGCGAAAGCTGTCGGTGCTGCTACGCTAGAAGGTGCGATGGCATCGAGCATTAGCCAAGCACGTGAGGGCAAACTTTTCCTCATCATCGGTGGTGAAAAAGAGGTCTTTGAAAATCTAAAACCGCTACTCGATCAGTTGAGCGTGAATTTAAAACACACAGGTGAAATCGGTAAAGCATCACAGGTGAAAGCACTGGTGAATATGGTGATGAACATCAATACCGCTGCGCTGGCAGAGGGATTAGGACTGGCTGATGCATTAGGTCTAGACCTGGAAATGATCGTCGATGTGTTTGCTCAGACTGGTGCTAATAGTCGAGTGCTAGAGACAGACAGTGAGGACATGATCGCTCGTGATCACGAGGCTTGGTTCATGGCTGAGCACGCAGCGAAAGACAGTGGGCTGGCTCAAGATCTCGCTAATGAGGTGGGTTTAAATTTACCTCTCAATGATGCGACCAAGGCACAGTATGACAAGCTCACTGAGATGGGCAAAGGGCAACTGGACAAATCAGGAATCTCAGAACTTACTTTTCTCAAACGTCTCTAGGTCGATGGGTAAAGAATACCAGCTTCTACTGTAACCTCTGCTCAAAAAACACTTAAACTAGGGTGTAAAACAAAATTTAATCATGAAACTCACAATCAAAAATCTATTAGTCGTAACTTCATTCAGCATTCTCACCTCTGGCCTAGCCATGGCGGAAGGTGATGGGAACAACAACTGGGCAGAGGAAGCTGCTCAGAAATACGAACAGAAAGCAGCGGATGCCACAGCAAACAATCTTCCAGAACAAGCTGCTATCTACACACGTATGGCTCAGATCAAGCGTGATGCAGGAGCTGCTAAGGGAGAATTCAGCTGGGATGAGTATCACGAACTGTCAGCTAAGCTAAATACTCTTAAAGGTGGAGATAAGAAGGGTAAGCCTAACAAAGGCTTCGTAGATGCAGCTAGCAAGTATGATCAAAAAGCAGCGGCTGCAATGGCGGCTGGTAATGAGAAAGACGCTGCGATCTACAAGCAGTTGGCTGATATCAAGCGTCTAGCTGCTGCCGGTAAACTCGATAACTGGGATGAATATCACGCACTCACTAAACAACTTTCTGGTAACAAAGGAGACAAAAAGGCGCATAAAAAAGATCACAAGAAGAAGCACCCACATAAGCACCCGAAAAAAGATCACGGTAAGAACGACAAAGGCAAGAAATCACCAAGCCAAGCCTTCCTCGATGCAGCGGATGAGTATGAAGCTAAGGCGAACGAGGCGATGAACAATGGCAATGAGCATAACGCTAGAATCTACACAAGATTAGCAAACATCAAGCGTGACGCAGCCATCGCTCTAGAGACAGGAAAGTCTCATGACTGGACCGAGTATTTCAAGCTTAAGAAGGAACTCAAGTAGTCCTCACAATATTTTATTTAGTGTTATTATTAGTTTAGACACCTATTCATCGACTCATTAGAGCGTGGATAGGTGTTTTTTCTGTCTGGTGAAGTTGCCCTAAGAGCTGACCTCTTGATCAGTTTGGAAAAAGTTTCGCATGCGCTTGTGCATGTCATCGTAAAAGCCTTTCTTGATCGCTTCTAGCATCGCTATCTTCTCTGGTGTGGCAGTGGATTCATCTATCTTTTCAGAGAGCATCTTTTCATTAAATGACTTTTCTAACTCAATCATAGAGTCCAGAAATGCTCTTGCCGCTCTCGATTGTTCGACTCCATCCACTAGCGCATTCTCTAGGTTCTTATTTCTTGTTAGAGCGGTGAGCTCACCTTGATTATGGTTCGTCATGTATTGCGCATGATTCTGTAAAAAGCTTTGGTGGTCATTATCAAACATGACTTCATCTCTATCTAACAGTTTGTCATAAGGCCCAGCTTTACAGAAGAATTTCACCATCAGAGGGATCGTGTCCACTAGCATGAAAAGGGCTGTGAGAATGATGTAAGTCATGTAAGCGAACTCGCCTCCTTCTTCACCTTGTTCGAAGAGGTAGTGCAGCGCTAGAGTCTGAGTGAGGATGTCTTTACGAGGTTCTGATGCGATAGCTAGTAAGCTGGCTCTCTCATCTGCGGCTACAGAGGCGGCACCTTGTTGCAGACGATCTAGCTCTTTGAGCATTCCATCTATTTGGATTTTTATGGTGTCACGGATTTGGTTTTGTTGAGTGACGAATTGCTCGGCCTGATCTGCATCTACTTTCTGACGCAGCACAGCGAGACGAGCTTCCTCGATAGCGCTTTTAGCTTTTTCGGCTTGTAGCAAAACTTCGTAGGCAGAGATGGCAGATTTCTTAGCATCAGAGACCGATGTGAGCATGTTGCTTTTTTCTTCAGTCAGCTGCTTGAGCTGCTCGCCTAGACGTGAAGCTTCGGTGCGGCGCCATGCTAGTTGGTCGTCACGGATACTTCTAGCTCTTGGTCCAAGACCACGAATTCCACTACGCTGGCCATTGACTTCTTTTTCAAACTGCTCCTGCCAAGACGCTAGCTCGGTTTGGATCTTAGTGTATTGAGGACCTAGCTCGGCGACTTGCTCATCGATAGCATCAATGCGAGTGGTGAAAGTTCTAGTGGCGTCAGTGATCGATTGATCAAGTGCCGCTTGTTTCTCTGGTGAGAGCCCAGGGATAGGAGGTTCTTTCTGGTCATCTTGCAGGAGGAACTTCGCTTGGAAGGTTTCATTCCAGCGGTCACGTTGCTTCTTAATCGCTTCTTCCTGAGAGCGGACACCAGCCATGGCTGTATCTTTTTGTTCTGTGAAATAGACTCTAGTCTTCTGGATCTCAGCGGAGCGTGCTGTCTCGACTACGCCAGTGATCGTGTCTTTGAATAAAAGCAAGACGAGTGGGTGAGCAATCGTGAGACCCATCAGTCCAGCTACGGTGAGACGCAGAGCGAATTGGCCGAGTTTTTTCAGTGGTGAGAGGAATGCACGGTAGCTAGCGAGGAGTGCTCGGTCGATCGTGAGAATAATAAATGCCCAGACTAGCGCTACCGGAAGAATGACCCAGTAATTATCTGTTAGAGTGGAGAGAGCGTAGGCACAAGCGATGAATGCGAATGCGCAGGGAACCAGAACAGTAGCTCCAAAAGCGACATACTTACGCTGCTCCCAATTCGGGCATTGCTCCAGTGTCTCTGTTCCTGCCGCAGAGAGCCAGAAGAACATACGCTTCCAGAGTGAGGGTTTCTGATTTTTCATAAGGTATTTATATTAAATACTCTTACTGTGGTCAAATTCTATCATTTATCTTTGGTTTTCAATCCACCAATTCTACATACTTTTTTAAGAGGTTGGACCTTCTGTGAAGCTCTCTATTTATGAGGTGAAAAGCCAGCTCTCTCCTTAAGCTAATCCCTTTGCCTTTTAGTTTTCTTCATCACAATTATAATTTTTTTCATTTCAAGGGAATGGTCTACTAATCCTCTAACGGGAATGATATGGTAAAGATATATTAAATTTATGTTGGGTCTGTGGCGGAATATATTTTCCTCCTTGCGTTTCCCTAGAAATCTAGTCTGTGTGTGCTTGAGATATTTTCACTGAGAAACTTGCATTGACTCAGTAATGAGTTTTATGATTATATGTTTGTCTGATATGTTTTTTGTATAGCGTTTTTTATAAAACGCCCCATTAATCCTGAATAAATAAAATTAAACCATAACCATGAACAGCGAAACTCTAGTGCCTCACTTTGAAGAAGCCACGAAAAGAAATAGAAAAGACCATGTAATCCTTGTGAAAATCGTCTACCTCATGAAATGGGGTGTTCTCTTTAACCAAACAGGCAAAGTAAAAAAACGTGTTTTAGATGAAATTGAAGAAATGTCCTATCTGAACAAAGTCGTGTCAGGAGCTACTCTTTCATCATATTTTGGTCAGCAGGCAATCCAATCTACAATTGGATTATACAGTCGAGCATTGCAAGGCCGAACGTTTGCTCATGTAAATCGTAACAAGTCCCTTTCAGAGGAAGAGATTGAGGATTTATTATTTGATCAGGATTATCTAATAGGAACAAATAAGAACAATCTGGCCACAGAAAATGAGATTATAGAAATACAGCTAAAAAATGTCTATTCTGCGGTAGTTTTAAATGACCAAGCTGTATTGAGGAAAACAGTATTTGATTTAATGGAAAATATCTGGAGACAAATCGATTACTTCGCTCCTTTATCCAGAGATCTAAGGACTATTTCAGCTTATTGTTTATCAAAAGGAAAGAACGGCCTTGGTGAGAGAGTGGGTGAACTTAATGTTAATGTTTCTCGTTCAATTAGGAATTGGATTGGATACAGCACTGGGGCATTGACTGTATTATTTCAGCATCTTTGGTATGACCCGATACTAGATGATTACTTTTCAGAATCTGCGCTAGAGACAATTCAAAATATACATAAGATCGCCTTTGACAGAGATAACTTACCTGACGGAACAAATCTGGACGTTAAAGGAGCCTCAGAGCAACCATTGGGCAGAGTGATTGAAACGAAAGGATTCGTTAAACAAATTAACACATTCCGAAACTCTGCAGGAGAGTTAATTAGTCGCTTCTTACTCTCTGACCCTTCAAGCTTGGCTGAAATATGGGTGCAGGGGAAATATGTGCATTTCGAGCATATTGGTATAGCGTCTGGGACTTATGTTACCTTGAGTGGTGAATTAAAGGATGGTGTGATTGATGGAGAAAACGCCAAATACCTTCAGGTAGGCAAATTTTCGATGAATGAATTGAAAGATAATAACTGGAAGCTAAGGCTGCTAGATATTGCTCGCCCTTATTTTGATAGTTACCGTGGGAATTTATTAATTTCTTGGTCTCTCTCTCCTCATCGCAGATATGGAGACAGTGTAAGTAAACTTGGTGCCTCTGAAATGCTATTTAGACCTCTTGTAGGGAGCTAATAGATAAGAAGTTTTTTACGTAATGTTTAAATTAAGATTTAACTTAAAAACAATAAAATGGATGATATAGAAGAGTTGAGAAGGCAATTAGGAGAAATTAACGAGTCCTTAAGGGAGAAAAATGAAAACCATGCTGAGAAAAATCAAGAACTCGATGGATTGAAACAGGACCTTGAGGAAAGACGTAATTCTGAGTATAGGCCAAGCACTATGGCGATTTTAAACGACACGGTAGCAGAGGAAAAAAAAATCTGGAAACAAGATAAAAAACAAGCGATCAGTGATAAAAAGGATCAAATAGATGCTGTCGAAGATGAAATTAAAGACATCGAACAAGGTATCAAAGATTTACAAAAAGACAGGGATACAAAAGAGCAGGAGATCAAAGATCATCCTGACTATTCTAATTCTGATCAAACATTTGAATATAATAGTTTGGATGGTGATGAGATCGCGGACATGGAATCTGACTGGGGAGAAGAGGGAGAGGGGCACCATGGTGACAATCCTGTAGATGAAGATGATGTCAGAAAACATTTTACTATAGAATGGGGCGATCTAACCAGGCTATAATCCCAACTAATTTTCAAACCATACAATGATAAAAATCCCTAAATTTAAACGAGATAAGTATATTTTCATCTCAAATCTTAAAGATGTTACTGCGAATCCTGATTACCCGATCACTATGCGTAGGGATGGCTATTTGTTATCCTCTCAATACACGAATCGTTCCCTTGAGGCACTTGCCAAATTGGTAAAAGCGCGAAGGAACCTCCTTGTAAGTGATAATGGAAATTTCACACGGATGAAATCCATTACTTCAAGATTTAGCCTACGTGGAGAGGCCATTTTGGCTCTAGCTATTGAGGAGGTTAAGAAAGACGACAAAGTTAAGCACGAGACTCTAGAGCAACGGGTTGATCTGATACTAGAGGTCGAGAAAGCTTGTGCTCAGGAATTAGCTGAAATGGATTTCGAGGCAATCATCCGAAAGCAATTAAGCATCAATCCTGATTACATGATTGCCATGGAGGATCTAACTATACCAGTTATGATGATGCTAGGATTGATGCATCCAGTCTTTGAGCCTTCAGCTAATAATGTATCGAAGCACCAGAACAATTCAATTGAGCTCTATAAAACCCAATCTTCTGGAAAAATGGGAAGTGCGGATGGGCTTTCAGAGGTTGCTAAGTTTCATGTATTGCATGCTTATGACTATGCTAGCGCCTTTCAAGGAGCAAAGGAGATCAGAAAAAAATTGAGCCCTGAAGGAATTGCAATCAGCTATGGAGGTCCAATGAAAAGTAGAAGGTGGGTTACTTCTCTGAAGTTTGGAGATAAGGTGGAAACTTTCAAAGAAAAACTACCTGAGCCCTACCTCGCTGCGACAGCCTTAACTTTGGGAGCAGCAAAAGGACTTGAATCGGGTGTTCCTGTCCATATTCTAGGGGTAGGGACTCCAATCCTTATTGCTATGATCTCTACTCTTTTGCCTGAATCGTCTGCTATTAGCATCGATTCAACAGCTCCCTTCAAAGATGCGAATGTGGGGACTCTTTACGGGTCTAAAAGTGCTTTTATAAAGATGGACCAATATAAAGTGGCTGCCTACTCGTTGATCAACAACAGTCCTTTCACATCTAGAACTCCATTCTTTAAGCAATTTGAACACGATTTTCCTTCAAACTGGGATGCTCTCCGTGCTGAACTAGGAGTTACAACCAACTCTAAAATCAAAGATATCGCCTCGATACTAAAAAAGGAGACAGAATTAACAGAAAAGTATATTCCCTTTTTTTCTAAAATGCGTTCAGGAAAAGATGAAATGATGAAGCGCCTGCGAATGGACAGGGCTGGTCATAACTTTTGGATATTGAGAAATATTTGTGTTTCAGTTCGTGATAGAATGGATGACAATGATGACTTGAATAAGTGGATTGAATATCAAGTAAGTCGCTATTGCTCTGTAGCAAATAGGAAGTGGGCCGAAGCGGTTAAGCATTGCTTCGAATTATCTAAAAAATATTAATAAACAGCGATGAGACAGTAGAAGCTAATCAGCAATCACTCAATTTCAGGTCGTGTCTTGGTTTTATAGAATTTATGGAAGCCCGCTGAATAAGAAAAATTAAAAGAGGGCCGTCGCTATAGTTCTTCCCAAAAAATTAATATTGAATATAGTTACCTCTAAATTTCGAGTATCATAACCTATGAACATGTCCCCGATGTATATCTTTCTTCTCTGTTCGGCTGTCAGCCTAGCATTGCTTCTAGTAGTCTATTGTAGAGCAGCGATGAAGTCTCGTGGTAAAGGTGGTGCGAAGTTGTTGGTGCCTGCGCTTTCCGCTTTGTTGGCTTTCGTTGGAGTTGTGTTCTTATTTCAAAAGAGCATTCACACTGAGAAAGAACATGAAGATATGGATCTTCGGTTTAGTAAATTACAGGGATTTAACAGAACGGTAGAGCGGCTGCAGCATCATTTGAATGAAGCCAATGCGATAGACTCATACCATCGCTATCTGAAAAGGATGGAGCTGGAAGATACTGACGAAGCGCTCATCACATATCTGCAGCAGACCGCAGGATTATCATCTGAATCAGGGAATAGACAAACCACTATTGTCGGTTTTAGTAGCACTCTTGATAAGGAATTGAGCCAAGTGACTCCAGACGGACTATTAGGAACTAGCACTTGGAATATCATAAGAGGCTTGGTCGCAGATTATCAAGAACGTGAGTTAAACAACCCTGAGTTTAGAGATGATCCTAAGCAGGTGATTACTCCCAAGCAGATAGATGAGGCCTTGCACTGGATCATCAACAAAGGAGAAGGTTCTAACACTCCATTGGGGGCGGATCGTCGGATTCTCAATGACACTCTGACATTTTTATTTCAATTCCTTCATGAGACAGTCGGCTTTCCAGATGAGGATCGGCTAGGGCGGGGTATTGGTATAGAGAATCGGACATATCAAGAGACGAGTATCTGTAAGGCTGTGAAGCTCTATCAGAAAAAGTATAACAAAAATCATAAATCTACTTTTTTGGTCGAGGATGGCGGAATGGGGCCTAATACCATTCTAGCTATCTCAAGAGGTAAATGATCGCCAGATTCTCTCACTTTTCTTCTACATGAACACACTCATCATATTCACAGTCATCATGCTAATCATTAGCTTGGCGTCTTGGTATTTCGTTTATTCGGGGTGCTCATCTAAGGTGGTGCAGGGGGACGCGAACCCTCTGACTAATGAAACGCAACAACTCACTAAACCTGATGGGAAAATATTTATTTCTTATCGCCGAGTTGATTCAGCTGACATTACAGGACGTCTCTTTGACCGCCTTAAGAAGCATTATGGTGCTTGCGTTTTTAAGGATGTAGATTCTATCCCAGTCGGGGTGGATTTCAGAGATCATATCAGCCAGGCTCTCGATGAGGCTGAAATTTTCATCTGTGTGATCGGTCCGAGTTGGCTCAGGTCTCAGGACGATGTAGCAGGCCCTAGAGTAAAAAAGGACGATCATGTCATGCTCGAAATAGAGTCCGCTTTAGATAAGAAGATTCCGATTATTCCAATACTGGTCCGCAATGCAGTCATGCCAGAGAAGCATGAACTCACTGAAGAAACTATGGAGATCACCTACCGTAACGCTACTATGCTAAGGCCTGATCCAGATTTCAACACAGATTGCTCCCGGATTTTTGCAGCCATTGAGGAAATACTTACCTCCAGCGGAGTGAGCGGGTAAGCACTATTCGGCACAATCCTGCAATTGGGCTTTGACGATTAAAATGGGTGCTGTAATTAAGTTAGGTCTAATTATTAACTCATCCTTTATTTATCTATGACAAAATCCAATGTAGAAGACACATTTAATGTGTTCCTAGAAAATCAAAAATGCGCCATCAGGCTGATTCAATCTATGAGTAGTTTGATTTATGAAAAGTCTGTAGAGCTTACTTTATTTAAAAATTCTCTCCGTGAGGAAGGTGTGTCTGAGATGCTAAAGCTGCATAAGAAAAACCTGACGACTAAGGAGGTGAGTGTGGCTCTAACAGCAGAGATTGCAGCTCAGTTAGAGAAGATGGATTTGAGGCCAGTGACCATCGATATTGGAAGGTTGGCTGGTGCTTGGACTGAGGCGGATGATGGAACGCAGACATTGGCTGAGTTTATGCAAGAGTATCTTAAAGAGGCTCTGGGCGCAGGGAATAGTAAGATGACACCTAAGGATGTGGTTCTTTTTGGCTTTGGTAGAATCGGTAGATTGGTCTGTCGTGAGCTGATTGAGCAGGCTGGTCGAGGTCGGCAGCTGAGGTTGAAGGCGATCGTGGTGCGTAGTGTGGATGCAGATAGTATTCAGAAGCGTGCGGCTCTGATCAATAACGACTCAGTGCATGGACAGTTCGCAGCGGATGTGACTGTGGATCAAGAGAATCATTTGTTGATCATCAATGGTCAGGTGGTGAAATTTATCGCTGCGTCTTGTCCTGAAGAGATCGATTATGAAAAGCATGGGATAGAGGATGCTCTGGTGATCGATAACACGGGGGCTTATACTTCTAAGGAAGAGCTAGCGAGACACTTGAAGGCCAAAGGGGCTAAGAAGGTGATTTTGACTGCTCCGGGTAAGGATACTAAGAATGTGGTGTTTGGAGTGAATGAGGGTGATCTGGATCTTGATAACGATGAGATTTTCACTGCGGCATCATGCACTACTAATGCGATTTCGCCAGTGTTGCAGGTGATTGAACGAGAGTTCGGTATTGAGAAGGGACACGTAGAAACGATTCATGCGTATACCAATGATCAAAATCTGTTAGATAACATGCATAAGAAATATCGCCGTGGCAGATCTGCTGCGATGAATATGGTGATCACTTCTACAGGGGCAGGAAAGGCTGTTTCACAGATTATCCCTAGTCTACTAGGCAAGCTGACGTCGAATGCTGTTAGAGTGCCTTGTCCGAATGGTTCGTTGGCAATTATGAATTTAAAGCTAGGTAAGCAGGTCACCGTGGAGGAGGTGAATAGAGTGATTCGTAGGGAAGCTGAAGATGGCAAGCTGGCGAATCAGATTAACTTTTCTACCGATCCTGAAACAGTGTCTTCTGACATTATCGGCAATGTATGTTGCTCGGTGTTTGATAGCAGTGCTACGATTGTCTCGCCAGATAGCGGTAGCGTGGTTCTCTATGTCTGGTATGATAATGAGTATGGATACAGCATGCAGGTGGTGAGGCTAGCGAAGTATGTTTCCCATGTTTTTCGCCAGGTGTTTTAGGTCGAAACGATAAGTTTTTAAACAAAACGAGCGAATTGCACGGATGCAATTCGCTGGTTTTTTATTGTTGAGTGGTTGAAAAACTACTTCCTTTTAAACAGTCCGATGTAAGGGCTGAGGATGGCTTTGAGTAGCTTGAAGACTAGGAATACGAGTCCTAGGGTGAGGATGAGTGCTAGCACTACGATGGCGATGACGCCCCAGATAGGGATGCTCCATTTACTCTTTAGAAATCTAAGTTTTGGGCTGCCTAGCAGAGTCATCACTTTAAAGATGATACGTTGCTTTAGCGGGATGCCTGGCATCTTAGAAAGGTCAGGCATGCCACCTGCTCCGAACATTGCCGAGAGATCTGGCATGCCGTCAGCTCCAGCGAATGCTGCAAACGGATTGTCCGCTTGAGCATTTTTGTTAGGCTTCTTAGTAGCAGGTTTGGTTTGCTTAGCTTTGTTAGATTTCTTGGATGAAATGACTTCTACATCGGCTTCGATTACTTTCTTGCTCATAACTTCTGTTAGGTTGTTTAAACTTAGTCTTAGACTTGGATAAGAGTTTTCTCTGTCTCAGCATCGATGATAGCGAAGCGCTCACGGTGGAGTGCTGTGTCGGTGCGGAAGATGAGTCTGCCGTTGTGACTACGCTCTAGCTCTACGAGGATCTTAGAGTCCTGTTGCTTGAATCTGTTAAGAACTTCTGGGTTTACCATGACGATGAGATCGCCGTGTTCTTCCTGCTCTTGGTTACGCTGAATGAGTGTGTTGAGTGTGCGCTGGATTTCTACAGACATAGTCATAGTAGTCTTCACTCTAGCTTTACCTTGGCAGTATGGGCATGGCTCATACATGGTGTCACGGAGTGACTCATTGAGTCTCTGACGTGTCATTTCCATGAGGCCAATCGCAGAGATCTGCATGACCTGAGTCTTGGCTTTGTCACGCTTGAGGCGTTCCTTCATGACTCTGTAAACAGCCTGCTGGTCACGGCGGTGACGCATGTCGATGAAGTCTACTACTACGAGTCCACCGATGTTTCTGAGGCGGAGCTGACGTGCTACTTCTTCAGCTGCTTCGAGGTTAGTCTCAGTGATCATTTTCTCCACGTCCTTAGAACCTTTGTTTCGGCCGGTGTTGACGTCGATAGCGATAAGAGCTTCTGTCTCATCGATGACTAGGTAGCCTCCACATGGAAGCCAGACTTGACGGAGGAATGCTTCGTCGATCTTTCTCTGAATGCCGATCTTCTCGAAGATTGACTGCTTAGATGGTAGATACTGGATACGGCGTTTCGCTCTGCGGGAAATTTTTCCTGCTACTTCACGCATGAATTCTGTGGTCTCTAGATCGTCACAGATGACCTGATCAACATCATCAGTGAGGAAGTCTCTAGCGGTGCGTTCGATGAGTCCTGGCTCTTGGAATGCGATGACTGGTGCTGGCTTCTCGTCACGCTTAGTCTCGATTTCATTCCACTGTTCCATGAGCATGGCGAGGTCACGGACAAAGTGGCGAGCACGCTGACCGATAGACACTGTTCTCATGATGATGCCCATTCCATCTGGAACTTGGAGCTTCTGCATGATGCGGCGTAGACGCTGGCGTTCCTTAGGATCATCGATCTTACGGGAGATGCCGAACTGCTCTGAGAATGGCATGAGGACGAGGTAACGTCCAGCGAGTGAGATGTTAGTGGTGACACGTGGGCCTTTGTTTCCGATAGGTCCTTTAGATACCTGAATGAGGATCTCTGAGCCGATTGGGTAGATGCTTGGGATGTCTTTAGAAGTGATTTTTTTCTGCTTCTTTCTTGGCTTGCCTTCACGCTGGATCTCTTCGAGTCCTCCGTCGAGTGCCGCTGGGATAGCATCCCAGAAGTGGAGGAATGCGTTTTTGTCCATGCCGATGTCTACGAACATAGCTTTGAGGCCTTGCTCGATGTTTTTGACAGTGCCTTTGAAGATTCCACCGACGATGTTGGCTTCGCCTTCACGCTCTACGTCATATTCTTCTAGGCTGTTATGTTCTAACAGAGCGACTCGACGTTCGAGCTTTTCTGAGTTGATAACGAGTGTGACGCCTTTACTAGGGTCTGGTGTGCCGGCTCCGAGGCCGAAAGCTTTTTTGATTTTTCCGATCATAATGTTTTTGATGTTATAAAGTTAATGGTTAGATTGTTGATTGAATGTTTTGTTAGATTGTGTGTGTGAAATTATTCGACTGGGATGGCTCTAGGGATGACCTTTTGTGATCCACGTTCGTCGATAGTTGGTGTGATATTTGGTTTAATGTTTGGTGTATAAAAAATAGGGTCTTTGTCTTTACGAACGATTTCGATGGCTTCTGCTTCGTCGCCAGTTTCTCCGTTATTACCGTAGATTGAGTTAAGGGGGTTGATACTAGGGATTTTAATTTCTTCGATGAGGTCTTGGTGACCGATGTATGGTTTACTAGAGACGAGTTTGTGTTTCTTGCCTTCTTCTATCTCGAATAGTCCAGAGAGGATGAGATTGACGAGTGGGCCAGCGACCTTTCCGCCGCTTCCGCCACGTTTGACTGCTACAATGACTACGTAGCGAGGATTCTCATAAGGAGCGAATGCTGCTGTCCATGCGACGTGGGTTTTGACGCCATCATCTCTAGTCTGCGCTGTGCCAGTTTTGGCTCCGATGATCATGCCTTTAGGACAAGCTCTTCTAGCGGTTCCGCCTATTGCAGTGGCAGCGAGTCTCATGCCGTAGCGAATGGTCGTGAGGTGGCCTTCTCCGATTCCTTCTTGGAGCAAATTCAGTTTAGCTGGTGCTGCGTAGCTTTTGGTTTTGTTAGTGAAACTGTTAGTTACCTTGCTGATGATACGAGGTTGGTAGTAGTCGCCGCCATTGGCGACAGCTGAGAAGATAGCCGCCATTTGTAGAGGAGTGGCTTGGCAATCGCCTTGACCGATTCCCATCATACCTGTGTGGGCGTCTGACATACGTGCTTCAGGGTATCTTTTCTTCCAACGGACACTACCTGGGACAGTGCCTCGTTGTTCTTGTGGAAGGCGGATGCCTGTCTTGCTACCGAGTCCGAGCATTTGGTAAACTTCGACTACTTTCTTGTATCCGATCGTATTACAAATCTTCATGAAGAATGGATTGCATGAGCGCTGGAGTGCTTCAGCGAGAGCGAGAGTTCCGTGCCCCACAGTCTTCCAGCATTTGATTTTTAGTTTACCGTAGGCGACGTGTCCTGGGCAGTTGCAGTTATAGCGGTGCATGCCGTATTTACAGCCAGCGATGGCGGCAGGTATTTTCAGCGTGGAGCCTGGGGTGAGACCTGTGATAGCACGGTTGATGAAAGGAGCTGCGGTGTTGTCTGTGTAGAATGCGTAGCGTTTGGTGCTGATGCTTGGGGTGAAGTCGTTCGGGTCGTAGTTTGGCACAGATGCCATGGCTAGGACTTCGCCAGTGTTCGGGTCCATGACGATGGCGGCGGCTTTTCCTGCTTGGCGGAGTGAGTTTTCCACTAGCTGCTGGATGTGTGTGTCTATAGTGAGGTAGACGTCTGAGCCTGGTCCTGGTGGTTGGTAGTCAGTGACACCGAGGACTTTGTTTTTATCGTTCTTGAGGATCTTTTTGATCCCTTCTCTACCAGTGAGCTCTTCGTTCATGCTCTGCTCTATACCAGCGATGCCTGTGGAGTCTCCTATGTAGTGGTTGAAGTTGCCTGTGATCTTGCCTTTTTCCCACTGCTTAGTGTAGCCTAGGACATGGGAGGCTGTGGCGCCGAATGGATACTTTCTGGCTGGGGCTGCATCTATATAGACGCCTGGTAGCTGGATGTTTTGCTCGGCAAATTTAGCAAATTCATCATAAGAGAGATCTTTTCTGAATACGAATGGAACGAGTCCTCCGTGGGTGCTGTAATGAGCCTCCATAGCTTGGGAGCTGTATTTAGCATCTAGTCCGATGTATGCGAGGTAGGGGCGGATGGTTTTGTTGACCATACCTGCAATGTCAGTTTTTTTGCTCTTTACTGGTGACCCCTTGTAGTTGACTAAGATTTCACGTTTGAGGGTTTCTCCGTATTCTGCGATGTAGTTTTTGTGGATTTCAGCGAGGTTGAAATAGACGATGTAACTCTGGTTATTCTGAGCGAGTGTGATGCCGTTGCGGTCTTTGATTTCACCACGGATGCCAGGTTCACGGATAGTTTCCTCTTTGTTAGAAGGGACTTTAGCGCTGTAGTATTCCTTCTTCTCTATCTGCATCTCATAGAGACGAGAGAGCAAGACTCCTGTCCCTAATAGAACGAAGAGGGTGAGGAAGTAGAGTCTGTATCTGTAGCGTGGAGTGTGCATAGCTGTTATGGGTATTAGCTTAGTTTAGCTTTCTTCTTCTAGAGATTTGAATTTAAAATAACGGCGTTTTAGGCCGTCGTAGCGGATAGTGTGGTCGAACCACCGAGCGAGCTTGAATAGGATGAAAAATAGCAGTGGTGAGCAGAGCATGGTGAGCAGTGCTGAGATCCACATTTGCTGGAAGATACTAGCGGGGAAGTAGTAGTCACCGCGGATGATGTTGATGAGAAGATATTCTGAGAGGAGGTAGAAGAAGGTGGCTACACCCGTGAGTGCGGCGGATAGTTGCCATACTCCTTTACGGAACAGTGGTTGAACGCCCTGCATAAGAACACCCATGACAGCGTAGAGAATGATGGAGTAGCCGAAGCGCATCTGATCCACGGGATGATCGTAAACAGTAGGATCGCCGCCAGCTGGGCTGAGGGTGTTCTGCGCATCCCAGATGAATCCGCAGAGGAATGCAAGACCGAGCATCGGAGAGAATCCTACAGTGACAGCGCAGCAGAGAAATGTCAGTGGGAGGATGTAGATCTTAGCATCATACCAGCCAGTCACCGCTGGCAAGAACTGCTGAAATATGCAGGCCAGAAGGACGAGTATGAATATGCTGATGTGGTAGCGGATCACTGAGTGAGAACAAAGACGGTGTGTAATGCCGCAAAGTCTACTGCTGGTTTTACCTGTGCCTCAGCATTGATAGCACCACGCTCTACAGAGACGATAGTGCCTAACACTACGCCCTCCGGAAATAAGTCGCCCCTACCTGTGGTGACGACTTTTTGTCCTTTTTTGACGTTGGTGTTTCGAGACAGATATTGTAAGCGCAGCATGGGATTATCCCCATTTTGTGCTCTCTGTCCGCTAAGTATGCCTACTTCTTGAACTCCACCATTTCCCTCTACTTTCGCAGAGACTTGGCAGGCTTCATCGGTAAGCAAAATCACAGTTGAGGACTCATCGTCTGGTCGGTCTACCTTACCGACGAGTCCTTCAGCAGCGATCACGGGGTGCTGTGCACTTATTCCGTGATCTGAGCCTCTATCTATCTGAGCGGTTTCCCACCAGTTAGAAGGCTTGCGGCGAATGATTTTTGCAGCTGTTACGCTGAAAGGGGTGCGTTGCTGGAAGTCTAGCGCCGCTCGCATCTGGATGTTTTCTTGTTCCAGTTTACGAAGGTGCGTGATTTCTGTGCGCAACTTGACGAGTTCAGTTTCGGCTAATTGTAGCTTGGCTGAGAGTTCATCTGAATGAACTATTTCGTCGTTAAAAGATCTGATTTTAGTCTCCATCGCTGAGCCACTATTTACGAATGGGCTGATAACGGTGAAGTAAGCACTCTGAATCTTGCGCACACCGGCGTCACTCCTCGTGAGCGACCAGGCAAGGCCGCAGAGGAATAAGATCAGAGTTATTAAGTTGAGTGGCTTCATTGGGGAATTGTATTATTCCATGTTACTAACACGGCGCAGAAAGTTGATCTCTTGGAGAGCTTTTCCTGTGCCTTCAGCGACAGCACTGAGTGGGTCATCTGCTACGTGAACAGGGAGACCAGTTTCTAGTTTGAGGCGTTTATCGAGTCCCTTGAGCATGGCTCCACCACCAGCAAGCATGAGTCCGCGGTCTACGAGGTCAGCAGCAAGTTCAGGTGGGCAGCGCTCCAGTGTGGTGCGGACTGCATCTACGATAGAGGAAAGTGGATCAGCCATAGCTTCACGGATTTCCTCAGATGAGATTTTCATGGTTTTAGGCAGGCCTGCTACGAGGTCACGGCCCTTGACTTCCATGGTGATTTCCTTAGGTAGCTCAATGGCTGAGCCTAGGCGGATCTTGATTTCCTCAGCGGTGCGCTCACCGATCATGAGGTTATAAGCACGCTTCATGTAGGAAATAATAGCTTCATCTAGTTCGTCACCAGCGGTGCGAACTGAACGACTGTAAACGATACCTGCAAGTGAGATGAGGGCGACCTCAGTAGTTCCACCACCGATGTCTACGATCATGTTGCCTGATGCTTCTTGCACTGGGAGACCTACACCGATCGCTGCTGCCATTGGTTCTTCGATGAGATAAACTTCACGAGCTCCTGCTTGCTCAGCACTTTCGCGGACAGCACGGCGTTCTACTTCAGTGATGCCAGATGGGATGGCTATGAGGACACGTGGGTTAGAGCGTTTCTTGTTGTTAGCCTTGCGGATGAAGTGACGAAGCATGGCTTCTGTGACCTCGAAATCTGCGATGACTCCGTCCTTCAGTGGACGGATAGCAACGATGTCACCAGGAGTTCTACCGAGCATGCGCTTGGCGTCATCTCCTACAGCGAGGACGATGTTAGTGCCGGCTTTGACGGCGACTACTGATGGCTCACGGAGGACGATTCCTTCGTCTTTGAGGTATACGAGAGTGTTAGCGGTGCCGAGGTCGATACCGATGTCGTTGGAGAACCAGCGACCGAAAAATTTAGAAAACATGGATAGGTTAAAGTGATGAGTTGGGAAATTGGTGATTATGCTGTCGAGTTCCGCGGTTTGGCGAATTTAGCATAAGTTGGTTACGCTGCTTGTGAGTTGATGTTTCAAAAGAAACTATTTACTTGCCGCGCACGTGCGTGACTATCTGTATGAATTGTGCTTTGGTCAAGCCGGATTTTGCTTATATAGTCATTCTATACGGCGGTTTCACGAGGAAATCAAATTTAGTGGTTTGATAATTTAGCAAGCTGGATATTTTAGCCGAAATAAGATGGAGCGAGAGCAGAGAGATGAGGTGAGGCGGAGGAAGATTATTCATATTGATATGGATTGCTTCTACGCAGCTATCGAGCAGCGAGATAATCCGGCAATCAGAGGGCAGCCTGTGGCGGTGGGAGGTGCTGGGCGGAGAGGAGTTCTGTGCACTGCGAGTTATGAGGCTAGGGAGTTTGGCTGTCGGTCTGCGATGCCTGGTTTTAAGGCGCTGGAGCTTTGTCCACAGCTGATTATTGTGCCTGTGAGATTTGAGGTTTATCGCTCAGTTGCGTCGCAGATTCGTGCGATTTTTGGCAGATTTACAGAGCAGATTGAGCCGCTATCTCTGGATGAGGCGTATCTGGATGTGAGTCATTGGGAGACGAGTCCGGGTGCGATTGCGAGGGAGGTGCGGATGCAGATATTTGAGGAGACGGGATTGACTGCTAGTGCGGGTATTGGGCCGAATAAACTGCTGGCGAAGATAGCCAGTGACTGGAGGAAGCCCAACGGCCAGTATGAGGTGACGCCAGAGGGTGTGGCGGAATTTATGCACGATATGCCTGTAGCGAAGCTGTGGGGAGTGGGTAAGAAGATGCAGGAGAAGCTGCATGCACTGGGGATCTATACTTGTGCGGATATGCAGAAGTGGGATAAATTTGTGCTAGCTCAGAGATTTGGAAAGTGGGGAGCTGAGCTGTATGATGTGTGCCGAGGAGTGGATCACAGGGAGGTGAGTAGTTCACGGACGCGGAAGTCGATCAGTAAGGAAACGACGTTTTCAGAAAATGTGAGTCGAGTGCAGGATTTACTGCCTGAAATGGCAGAAATGGTGGAAGAAGTGAAAAAATCTGTAGAAAAAAAGTATTCTGATCGTGGAGTCAAAAGTATGGTGATAAAATTGAAATTTGATGATTTTTCCCAGACAACAATTGAGCGAGTTGCGACAGCGCCTGATTTTAAATTAGGTAAAGAGTTGTTAATAGAAGGCTGGAAACGAGGAGGCCAAAAATCTGTGAGGCTTTTAGGAGTGGGGGTTAAGCTGGCTGATGAGGGGGATGACTCACAGATGGAGTTAGGTGTGTAGCATCAGTTTTGCAGATGTAATTGAGGTATATATAAGATAGATTGTGTTATGAATGTGAATGTTAATGTTTCTGTAATAGCTTGACTAAATCTTACCTCTGCTGAGCTTGGCAATTGTAAATTGTATCTTGAAAATAGTGAATCGAAGTTTATATTAAGGTTACTATGGCAAAGAAAGATAACAAAGCTTCTACTAGAGGTAAGCGGTATAACACTGCTGAGAGAGTGAAAATTCTCACCTTTGTGGATAAGCATAACGCTAAGAACGGGAGAGGTGGCGCTGCCGCAGCTTCGAGAAAGTTTGATGTTTCACAACTCACTATTGGTAACTGGCTGAGAGCAGCTGGTTCACCATCTCCTAAGCGCAAGAAGAGTAATGTCGATGTAGATCAGGCTCTAAAGAGACTAGGCGAACTTCATAAGCTGATGGCTAAGGTCGAGTCTGAGTTAGACTCTCTACGTAAAGAATATGCAGAGCTGAAAATGGCTCTTTAAAAGTAAACTGACTGTATAGTATATAGCGGCTGGATCACTACATAGTGATCCAGCCGCTGTGGTTTAGGGAGGTAGCGTAATCTTAAAAGATGCTGAATGGGCTGAAAAAGTCGGCTAGATGCCTACGTATGAATGGGGTGAGAGATGAACATGTGTCATAGACCGTGAAATGGTATTGCTTGCAAAAGTAGGAATTAACGCTAGAGTGTGACTCACTAACCGCTATGAAAACAGCATATAAAATAACGATCAGTATATTGGCTCTATTTATGATGACAGGGCTCAGCTCTGCTCAGGATGAGGTGAAGAAGCAACTAAGTGCAGGAGACATCAATGTGTATGAGCTCATCACTGAGCAAGGAGGCCCTGTGGTCTATCCATTAGCGGTGATTTCAGTTCTCACCGTGGTATTGATCTTCTTCTTTTTGATCACCATTCGTAGGCATAAAGTAGTCAGTGATCGTTTCATGACGAATGCTGAAATCTTGATCCGCAAAAAAGATTACCTAGGTCTAGTGGCTCAGTGCAACAATAGTGGTGAGAGCATGGCTAGAATCACTGAAAAGGCAGTGAACTTCATGACGAAGAATACTGGAGTAGCATTCAATGATGTGCGTGAAGTGGCTGAGGCAGAGGGCTCACGTCAGTCTGGTATGCTTAATAACAGAATTAGTTATCTTTCGGATATCGGCTCCATCGCTACGATGATGGGACTGCTAGGAACTGTGATCGGCATGATCGTAACCTTCATGAGAATCTCTCAGGGAAATGTGGATGGTGTGCAGCAAATGAAGGTGGCAGAAGGGGTTTATCCGGCTCTGATCACGACGGGTATTGGACTAAGTATCGGTATCGTTGCTATGATCTTCTATTCATTTTTCCGAGGTAAGGTGCAGAAGTATATTTCAGAGTTAGAGGCTGCTGCTACACATTTGTTAGCATTGCTTT
Source organism: uncultured Rubritalea sp. (assembly GCA_937132085.1). GTDB lineage: Bacteria > Verrucomicrobiota > Verrucomicrobiia > Verrucomicrobiales > Akkermansiaceae > Rubritalea. The sequence continues at coordinate 22,867 of CAKZNV010000160.1, forward strand.
CTGCTCAGTATAATAGAAATGCACAGCTTCGCTCAGAGCGACAAGCTTCTAACAGACAGTTCTATGCGTCTGGTGATGAGATGACGACTATCGGCGATGATTTCGCTATGCCAGAAAAACAGGGCAGGCAAGAAGAGGCTCTGGATCACGAAGGAATTCAAGGTCCTATTCCAATGAGGGATAAACGAGAAAGCCGCACCGTAGAAGGTATCTAGATCTAGATTTCGACATGAAATTTAATAAACATACAGCCCCTCCAGCAGGATTTCAGCTAGCGCCGATGATTGATATCATTTTCCTATTGCTGGCATTCTTCATCGTGACTTATCAGATGACTGATGATGAAAAAGATGTAGAGGTGCAACTGCCAACCGCTGAGGAAGGCCAAGCAAATCCTAGAAGTCACCTTGAGAAGGTGATCAATATTCGCGAAGATGGCACTGTGATCATCGACAAGAAAGTTTACACATTGGATGAACTACAAGTGAAGATGGCGAATCTAGTGCGAGTGAATAAAAGTCAACCAGTGAGGCTCCGTGGTGATGGACGAACCGAGTATAAGTATATTGTTCAAGTTCTCGATCGTTGCAAAAAAGCCGGTGTGTGGAATGTTTCATTCGCCACAGGAGTGCCAAAAGGAAAGCCTCATTAAGGAAAATACTGATCAATCATGAAAAGACTATTTACAGCGATTATAGGGATCTCACTCGGAATGATCATAAGTTCGCAAGCTTTTCAGGCTCCTGATAGGAGTGTTCCTCAGGCGATGAAAGATGATGAAATTAATCTTGCCTTGCCTGAGCTTAACCAAGAAAAGGATGTTGAAGTTAAGCCGTTAGCTGATGGGAAAGTCATGCTAGGCGGTGAAAAAATGACCATGGAAGAGCTAGGTAAACGAGTGAAGAAGTTAGTAAAGGAAGATAAAGATCTACAAATAAGGCTGATTGCTGATGGCAAAATAGAGTATAAAAAAGTAGTGGCAATCCTTGATCAGCTAAAAGCATCAGGTGTTTGGAATATCTCTTTCAGGAAAAATTCTACGGAAGTAGCTCCCCGGAAATTTTCACCTCCAGTGATTGAGGTGGATAAGAATGGGGGAATTAAGATTAATAAGAAGGTCTTATCGGTTGGTGAGCTAAAGGCTAAATTAGTAGCTTTAGCACGAGTTAATACAACACAGAAGGTCATTATCAGTCCTTCTGCTGGGGCTTTAAATAAAGATGTCCTAAAGCTAATCTCAGTTTGTATTGAGGCCGGAATGGAAGATGTTAGAATAGCATCACCTCGGGTGTTAGAACTCGAAAATAAGAAAACTTTAAAAGAATCAATAAAATGAAACGTAAAATTTACACCTCTCTCTCTCTCAGTTTATTGGCGCTCAATGTAAATGTCTTGAATGCTCAGGCTCCTGAGGCTCTTGTTGTTGAAGAACCTGTGGCGGAGGCTCAGCCAGAACTGAAGGAAGATCCTGCTCAAGATTACTTTGAGCGTGGTAATCAGCTGTATAAAGCGGCCAACGAAGCGAAGGATTTGAGGATTAAAGAACGGTATTTCGAGAGAGCTATTCCTATCTTTAGAAATTATATTAAAACCTATCCTAAGCATAAAAACACTCAGATGGCTTGGTATTATCTAGGTGAGTCCTACTACCAAACGGGTGAGGTGAAGACTGCTACAGAGACGTTTAAGACCATTATTAAATTTTATAAAACGGGAACGTTTGTTTCTGCATCTGCTTACCGTTTAGCTCATGATAATTATAGCTTAAAGAATTACGATACGGCGGCTCAATACTTTGCTATATCGGCTAAAAACTCTAGTAATGAGGCAGACAAAACGAGGTCGATTTTCTACCAAGCTCAGAGTTTAACTATCGCAGGTAAATCAAAAGAAGCTGTTGTTCTATATGGAGCAGTGTCAAAAATTGTGGCTGATAATCCTTATCGTGAACGTGCTGCTTTGACCTATGCTAAGTTGTTATTAAGAGAATCTGAGTATGAAAAAGCTCTTGTTGCATGTGAGTCGCTGCTGATCCCAAGTCAGAGCGAAGATGTGAAGGCGGAAGCTGCTTATTATGCTGGTTTTTCAGCGAATGGAGCAGGGAAGAAAGAACAGGCTGAAAAGTATTATAACATGAGTCTTCTGAGTAATTCAGACAAGTGGAAAGGCCAAGCTCAGACAGGTCTGATGGGAATACGTTTTGTCGAGAGAGACTTTGAGGGCGTGCTTAAATTAGCACGACTTGGTAAGTTTGAGATGGCGCCTAAATTTAAAGCCAAGCAAGGAATCATCGTGGGGCAGTCGTATTACCAGATGAAACGATACGCTAGCGCTATCGAATATTTTATAGATGTAGAAAAAAGTGCAGCAGGAACGGACGAGGCATTCAATGCTGGTTATTATAAGTTACTGAGTTTTTATAATTTGAAAACTGGCGGCATGGGACCAAGAGTCGATCGATTTTTGCAGAACTACGCAGTAGGTAGAGGTAAACATAAGTTTATCCATCAGGCTCTACTGATGAAAGCTGAGAATCTCTATATCGCGAAAAAGTATAAAGAAGCCGCAGACGTTTATGCTGATATTAATACAGAATTAATCGATAAAAAATATCATGAAGGAGTGAGCTATAGAAAAGGTAGCTGCCTCGCTAAGGTAGAGAATCATGCTGGTGCAGCAAATGCATTTACTTCATTCATCGCGGCATTCCCAGAGGCTGAAAATATCCAGGAAGCGTATCTTATCCGTGCAAGCTCGTATGCGATGTTAGATGATCGAGGCAAGGCGCTAAGAGATTATGATCAGGTGATTAAAGATGCACCGACAACGAAGAATGCATCGATAGCTCTTCAGAGAAGTGCTCAAATTCAGCTGCTCAATAAGAACTACACGGATATGATAGTGCGCTATGAACAGCTGCTAAAAGAGTATCCGAAACTACCGGCGAAGGTGCAGGCTAATGCTTATTACTGGATTGGCCGTGGCTATTTTAAAAGCAAGAAATACGAAGATGGAATCAAGAATCTCGATCAGTGCAGAAAGCTAGATGCTGGTAGCTATAAGAAGCAGATTTCAATGCTCAGGGTGATAGGGCATTTCAGCCTACGAAATGTGAAAGAGACTGTCGAGGCTGTGACAGATGCAGAGAAAAATGGTCTTGGAAAGAAAGTGCCTCTCAATATCTATCGCTGGCTTGGTGGTGAGTTTTATAACAATGATGAATTTGCCAAAGCATCTGAGTATCTCAAAAAAGGAGTGGAGCACGGAGCTGCTAAAGCGACACCGATTCCTATCTGGAGAGTGCTCTCTAAAGCGCAAATGAAAGCTGAACTTTATCAAGATGCTTTTCTATCCGTGAGTAATCTTCTTAGTCTTGAAGATGATAAATCGAGACAAGTGGATGCTCTGTTAGATAAGGCTAAGATTCAGGCTATGCTAGGTAAGACCGGTGACTCGAAAAGAACTGCTGAGTCTGCTCTGGAGATGAATCCTACGGGTAAGACACAAGCTGAGTTGCTCAAGATAGTCGGTGACTTTTACTTTATCATTAGTGAGCATAAAGAGGCTGCTATCCGCTATGTTCTCCTCGTTGATATGGCTGAGAACTTAGAGTTCCATCCTCAAGTATTGGATAGGCTCGCGGTCTGTTTAGCGAAGCTAGGTGACACTGCCGAATCTGAGCGATATGCGTCTAAGTTGAAGACTGTCTACCCTAAATATAAACGAGAAGCTGCTCAGTAAGTTTTTTTGACTAAAGGTTATTTGTGTGTTTTTAGATTGCCATAAGGGCATTCTTTCCTAGGCTGTTAGTTTATCTGTTGGAAAAAATATTTTCTGCGGAATTCATACTAACCCAAACACACATATATACATGGAAGAATTATATTTTATGACCCCTTTAGCTGGCATTATTGGTCTGCTAATAGCTGCGGTAATATTAGTCTCTATCGTCAAGAAACCCGGCGGTGAAGGAAAGGTGGCGGAAATCGCCGAGAAGATCCATAAGGGGGCGATGGTGTTCATGAAGCGTGAGTTTATTCTCATCTCCATCTTCGCAGCAGTGATCGCGTTAGCTTTATTTTTCTTCCAAGATCAGGCCTACGGAAAGCTTCAGGCAGGTGCGTTCTTGTTCGGTTGTATCGCTTCTTCTTTTGCCGGATTTGTCGGTATGTATACAGCGACTAAAGCAAATGTGAGAACTACGATTGCAGCTAAGGATGAAGGCGCAGCAGCGGCTCTCAACGTAGCATTTTTCGGTGGCTCAGTGATGGGTCTCACAGTGGCTTCGATGGGCTTGATCGGTCTCGGTGTTCTATTCTGGAAGTTCTCGGGTTCTAGTCATGTAGCGGAAATCATGGAAGGCTTCGCAATGGGAGCTTCACTCGTTGCTCTCTTCTACCGTGTAGGTGGTGGTATTTTCACTAAGGCTGCTGATGTCGGCGCTGACCTTGTTGGTAAAGTCGAAGCAGGAATTCCTGAAGATGATCCACGTAACCCTGGTGTGATTGCTGATAATGTTGGAGACAACGTTGGCGACGTAGCAGGTATGGGATCAGATATTTTTGAATCATACTGTGGAGCTCAGATTGCAACAATTGCGATCGCAGGAGCTGTAGCAGTCCGTGCTGTGGAAACTGGTGGCCACGCCCTTCTTGATAAAGTGGGTGCTACTATAGAACAAGCTCAGTCACTCATGTTCTTGCCACTCGCACTAACGACTGTTGGTCTGTTTTGTTCATTACTAGGTATCTTACTCGTGAAGGCTATGTCTTCTAAAGATCCAGCCTCAGCGCTGCGTATCGGAACCATAGGTTCAGCCATTATTTTCATCGGTGCGGCCTTTGCGGTTTGCGCTAATTTCGGACTTAACAGCAACCCAGCTATCGCCGTTCTTTGTGGTGCAGTTGGAGGTATCGTTATCGGTCTTGTGACTGAGCACTACACTGGTGGTAAGCCGATCCGCGATATAGCGGCTCAGGGTGAAACTGGTGTGGCTACTGTCATGATCGCAGGTCTTTCAGTAGGTCTCCGCTCAGTAGCGATCCCGCTCCTCACGCTCTCAGCGACTATTTACGCATCTTACCAAGCAGCCGGTCTCTACGGAGTAGGTCTAGCCGCTGTAGGTATGCTCGGAACAGTAGGTATCACAATGGCTATCGACGCCTACGGACCAGTAGCGGATAACGCTGGTGGAATCGCAGAAATGGCAGCTATGGGACCTGAAACACGTAAGATCACAGATGGTCTGGATGCTGTAGGTAACACTACTGCTGCTATTGGAAAAGGCTTTGCTATCGGTGCTGCTGGACTCGCAGCACTCGCTCTCATTACCGCATTCATTCAGAAAGCAAATATCCAGAACTTCAACTTCCTAGATGAAAATGTGCTTTCTACCTTCTTCGTGGGACTCTTCCTCGGAGGCATTGTGCCATTCCTCAATGGAGCGATCACCATGAACGCTGTGGGTGAAGCTGCTTTCGAAATGATCACTGAGATCCGCCGTCAATTTAGAGAAATCCCAGGACTTCTCGAAGGTAAAGAAGGCGCAGAGCCAGACTCTGACAAGTGTGTAGATATCGCTACAGCTGCAGCAACAAAGCGTATGATCTTACCAGCGATCCTCGCAGTGGGAACACCGCTAGCAGTTGGATTCGGGTTCAAAGCTATTGGTGGTGGAGACACCGGAGCGATCGCCCTCACAGGCTGTCTCATCGGAGCTCTTCTCGGCTGTATCCTCATGGCTCTTATGATGTCAAATGCAGGTGGAGCATGGGACAACGCTAAGAAATACGTAGAAGATGGCCACCACGGCGGCAAGGGCTCACCTGTCCATGAAGCCTGTGTGGTTGGAGATACTGTTGGTGATCCATTTAAGGACACCTCAGGCCCATCTATGAACATCATTATCAACGTAATGGCAATCGTTTCACTAGTGATCGCAGGACTACTCTAAAGCAGTCTAACAGAATTATAAAATAACCAAAGTCGTTCAGGAAACTGAGCGACTTTTTTATGCTTCGTGGCAGAGTTGATAAGCCCTCATTAGAGCCTTCACATCTACAGTAGCACGATGTTGATCACCGAGCTCTTTGAATGCCTGTTCCATGAACCGTTCGTAGTTGCTCTGACCGTCATTAAGCTCGAAGTTACGATAGATCTTTTTGATGTCTGAAATGCCTTTGACTGTGAATGGGCGTTTTCTACCAGCGGTATCGTAGAGCTTGTCCAGCCATTGTCGTTCGTAGTATGGCGCATCTGAGTAAATATGACTTCCTGAGAGCACTGCATCGAGACGATCACAAGCTTCATGTATGCTGATGCCGTTCTTGTTTAGCTCTTCATGTTTAATTCTATGCAGATGCTCAGCTTCTATACTCCAGTATGTCCACTCGGAGACTGGAGTAATAAGAAATGAAGTGATTTCACCAGAAGCATCATTCCAAGCAATCTCAATGGGGTAAGATTCTATTACTAACCCAGAGGCTTCAATGTCGAGAAATATGGGATAATGTAAGAGGCTCATACCTAGAAAAATTAGTATAATGAGTAGTAGTATTCTAGATAAAAATTCCCTTATTTGTAGTGCTATGAATTAAAAAAATATCATTCTTCTAGTATTGGGAAATAGTGCTCTGATTGAGGAGTGAATGAGTTTAAAGAATATTTACTATTAACTTTTCGATAGAGACTATTTGCTGTAAGTAGTTAATTACAAACAAAAGATTACCCATGAAATTCCTTTATCCACTCATATTGATCGGCGCTCTCAGCAGCTGTGGGGTGACTGATAAATATAAAAACAATCCGAACCTACCGTATTCAGCGACTAAATATGATGTAGATAGATTGAAAAGGGAGGGGCCAGTGAAGCCTCAGGCAGGAGCTTATAATACAGTTTATAATAAGATGAATAAGCCACTGCTTTCACTGGATTTACCAGTGTCGTTTGTGGCTGATACGGTGACATTTCCTTACGATGTTTATAAGTTGATCAAGAAGTCCTATGCCAATCAAGATGGTGGAAATATAGACGACGACTCAGGCTTCATGGAAGATCCTTATGATCCTGCCAATGATCCTTATTTAAACGATACAGAGACTCTAGGGGATAATTAACGATATCAGCATCAGCTATCTGAATCGTTGAAGCTAGTCGCCTCTCCTCGGTGGCCGAGGCGACTATAAAAATGAAGTTTTTAGGCGATACTTGGGTTCAAGTATGGCTCAACACCAGTTTCCATGAGCTTGTCCCATAGAGCGTCAGCTTGTGACTGAGGAACTTCAGGGAATGGAGCGCGGCATGGTCCAGTAGGAACGCCGAGTTTAGTGATGATTTGTTTCACAGCTGGGTGGTAGCTGTTAGAGTTATTACAGATCACACGCACTACGTTTTCTGAGATCTTCTGTAGCTCAGTCGCTCCAGCTGTATCACCAGCCTTGTAGCGTTTGATGAGTTCAGTATAGAGAGGAGCCATGAAGTTAAATGTGCTTCCTACAAAGCCTTGTGAACCGCAAACAAGACCGCTGAGTAGCATCTCGTCAACACCGAATACCATGTCGAACTTACCGTCGAGAAGCTCCTGGCCACCCATGAAGTCATGGATACAAGGGTTTGTGAACTTAACTCCACGTAGGTTAGGGATCTCTTCGCTAGCTTGTGTGAGGAAATCATTTAGGCCTACATTGACACCAGAAAGTCCTGGGATATGGTAGTAGTAGAATGGAATATCAGGTGCTCCTGCTGCAATGATCTTCATGGACTGAACGAGTGCTTCAGTAGTTCCGACTGGGAAATAAGTAGGGCTGATCGCTGAAGTTGCTTTAGCGCCTACACTTTGAGCATGTGCTGCTAGTTCGGCAGCTTCATAGACACTATTGTGACCTACGTGAACAATGAGATCCATTTTGTCTTGAGCTGCTTTAGCATAATGCTCTGTGACAAGACGACGTTCTGCGCCTGTTAGGTGAGCGCCTTCTCCAGTAGAGCCGCAATTGAAGATTCCAGATGCTCCAGCTTTGAGCAAAAACTCTCCCATAGGGGCGATGGCATCGTAATTTACCGAGAAATCGTCGTTCATCGGAGTGTAAGCCGCAGGGATGAGACCTGTTATGTTGTATGTGTTCATATGTTAGTGAATGAAAATTCCATTTTTCTAAGCATTTAGCTAGGATTTGTCGGTGGTGTTAAAAGTAATCCAGTTGTAGTCTTGTTCTATTTTAGTTGAAAAGTGGTTTTATCTACCTACTAGATCTCCATTGTTGTATTCTTATAAGTAATATCTAATGCTAGAGCTAGAGTTATTTATGAAAAACATTATTATACAGACTATCATTGTTAGTTGCTCAGCATGTATTGGCTTTGCACAAGTGATCACGCTTGAGAAAAAGGTGGTCAATCAGCCAGGTCAGTTCTTGTCTTCCTATGAGGGGATCGAATTACCAGAAGGAATGGTCGTGCAAGGGTCTCAGGTGCATTACAAGGCATCGGTTACAGGGATGGATGCTGCGACTACTAAGTTTCATTACACTTTTAAGCAGAAGCGTGGTGATGTTGCTTTCAAGAAAGGTCTATCCAACAAGAATTCATTTAAAGCTGACTGGTATGGAGAGAATATCATCGTAGTCACAGCGATGGATGCTTCCGGTAAAACAGCGAAAAAAGAAGATTCAGTGATTTGTGAGTTTGCTTCTCGCAGAGTGCAGGGCGGCGATGCGGAGAGTCTCCCAGAAGAGTATCGTAAGAGTATTCGTAGAGGAGATATCCATGATATCCGTAAGAAAGAAAAGGGCATGGCGTATCTTCCTGTAGATATTTCACGTGGAGATAAGGACTCAGATCAGATGAAGATGGGGTTCTTTGAGTGCACTGAACCACGTATTTTCAAGACATCAAAAGGCACGCTTCTCACCATCACCCAAGCTAGAAGAATCGGTAGGAGTGATGCGCCTGAGGGACAAGCCATTCTTATCAAGCGCAGTGAAGACCAAGGTGCGACTTGGACACACGAAATGATGTTAGATCAAAATGGTAAGGATGTCTGGGGTTACTCTGCAACGGTCGAAGTCGATGGTGTGATCTATTGTTACGTAGCAGCTGGCCATCCATCACATCAGAATTCAAATCTTACAGTTCGAGGTCTCTACTACTACACGAGTAAGGACGATGGTAAGACCTGGAGCACTCGCACTAGGCATGATCAGATTTCAGATGAAATGGGCTTAAAGGCTGGAGTGAAAATCCCTAACGGAACCTCACCGAACTGTAACATTCTGGTAGTGCCAGGATTAACTCTCGATGGCAAAGCTGCACCAGAAGGTCAGGGCTTACTACTCTCTACCTACGCTCACGGCTATCTCTGGGCTAGTATCAATGGCGGTAAAGAGTGGGTGATAGTTGGCAACAGCAAGGAAATGCGAAAACAAGAAGTTGAGATTTTCAACGAGCTTGGTTGGTCCGTGTTAGATAATAAAGATGGTGACATTTATATGGTTTGGCGTAGGCAGGCATTCACTGGATTCAAGCTAGAATACATTATGTCAAAGCATTTTAAATCTGGGCCAACTGGTATTGAAATAAAGAAGAACTACAATCAGGATTTAAAGAACCTCCTAGCGAGACGCTGCCATTTCGGCATCAGAACTATCGACCATGGTAAGGATAAAGGTCACGTTCTGATGAATACGCAAGGCGCTGGCTCTCGTAATCACATCATTTTGGGGATGACGAAAACTCCAATCACCGATGACATCTCTGCTGGAATGTATGAGAAGGTTACCGTAATGGAAGACATCGCATGGGGATACTGTGATCTGGAGCATCTTCATACGAAAGAGCCAGGCTACGCAGGACTCGGGAAGGATGCCATTATCCTCTACGGAGAATCTGAGCCAGTGCATAATGAAACGCATCAGTTCATCCCGCTGAGTCCGAGTGGCAAAGGAAGAGACGAGCGCTACACTGCTACTTGTTTTATGCTCAGCATGGATTATTTCGACTTACTCAGTAAATTAGAAGCTAAGAAGAATTTCGTCGATCCTACTCAGGTTTCCTTCGAGCCAAGCCAAGGTTTTGAAAAGTATAAGCAACAGAAGAGACACTATGATATCGCAGAACCGATCACTGATCATCAAGGCAATATCTGGAGTGATCTTGTCCTGTATAGCCGTGAAAAAGGAGTTGCTAAGACAGGGTCAAATTGCATCATGCTTGGTAACAAAGGAAACGACCTTCAGACCACTAGCGTGAAATTGGCAAAGAAGAAGATCAGTAAAGTGAGCTTCTTCATCACCAGCTTTTCTGGGAAATCTAAGAACCTCACCCTCACCGTGGAATACCGCACCAGCCCAACTGGAGCTTGGAAGACTGCTCTAACAGGCGACTACACTAAGAACCCTATCCCAACGAAATACGTAAAAGTAGAAGCTCCTCTTGAGGCTTCCGGAGAGATTGAAATCAGACTAGGTGTGAAAGGTGTCAGAGGCTTCCTCATCGATGACTTTAAAGTAGAGTGATTCTAAAATAGAATCACTCCTTTAGCATTTCTTCCTGCTAGTAGATCATCAAAGGCTGTTGCTAGATCATCGAGCGCATAGGTTTTTGTGACCAATTGATCTAACAGTAGGTCACCAGATTGGTAATGCTTGAATAATTTAGGGAAATCTTCAGATGGCTTACACTTTCCGTAGAGAGGATTCATGTAAATTTTATCCCATTCGAAGAGTTCCATATTAAATGTGATTGGCTGCTCGATTCCACTTACTTGAATCGCTGTTCCTGCGTTGCGAATCATAGCTAGTGGAGCTGCGCCTAGCTGAGCAACTGCGGTGCATTCGAAGGCGTAATCTGCGCCTCTTCCTTCAGTAAGTTCTCTGACTTTTTCAGCAGCTAGAGCCAGACCTTTGTCTTCTGTCGAAGCTAAGATCGTGTGTGTCGCTCCAAATTTCTTAGCGGTCTCAAGTCTGTCTTCGCTGATATCGATTGCGATGATTTTCTTCGCTCCTGAGATTCTAGCTCCTTGAATAACGTTCAGCCCTACACCGCCAGTGCCTAGCACTACGGCGGAGCTACCAGGGGTAAGTTTTGCAGCATTAGTCACTGAGCCAACTCCTGTCATCACGCCACAGCCTAGGATACAGGCAGAGGAAAATGGGATGCCATCAGCGAGCTTCACTACTGCATCTTCTCTCACCATTGCTAGGCTAGCCATGGTTCCGAGATTGAATGAGCGTGGCGCAGGCTCACCTTTATAGAGAGAACTCTCTACGCGAGCGTGGCCATGCATAGGATTTTTGCCTGTGACTGGCGAATTCACCTCACAGATAGATTCATTACCGAGCAGGCATTGGTAGCACTTCTTACAAGGTATCGCCCAGCTGAGGACTACCTTGTCGCCAATTTTAACACCGGTCACATCATCACCAATCGCTTTCACGATGCCTGCGCCTTCGTGCCCCATGATGAGTGGACCACCCCATTTCATGGAGTCATGATCCGTGTGGCAAATCCCTGAAGCCTTGATTTCTACTAAGACCTCATCGCCGATAGGATCGGATACCTGGATTTCTTCGATAGAAAAGTCGCCTTTCCCATCTGCTATGGCTGCTCTTGCTGTGTGCATTTTTGTGAATTGTTAGATCGTTATGTTAGAGGTCTAGTTCTATCGGCTCAGTAGGAACACAGCAGCATGGTAAGCAGGTTCCTTCATCAGGTGTTGTAGCTGGTTCGTTCTCGTAGGAAACCTTGCCACTACATAGCGTAGTCATGCATGTCCCACAATCGCCGAACCTGCAGCCAAGATCTAAATCAATGCTATTATCTTCGGCGAATTCTGCTAGAGATTCGTAATCGTTGTCCCAACTTATAGTTTCGTCACTTTGCTTAAATGTTACTTTTATATCACTCATTATTTTAAAATTGTTAGACGTTTGTGTTAGGTTTAGTGAGTCACCGGTTTCATGTCAGCTCTGGCTTCTAGATAGCTTGTGTTGAATGCAGCTACGTTTTGATTCACTTCCACTCCCCATGTTTCACATGCTGATCGGTAGGCATCAGGCCACCAGTTTCTGTGCTGAGTGAGACCATCTTCCTCCCACTTGCTAAAGTCTTGATATGATGCCGCCCAGTTCTTGTCGCCATAAGCCATCGCTTCCTTCTGTGTGCCAATTTCTTTCACCAACCAGTCACGTCCTACACGAGCGTGGAGAATCTCATCTGCCCAGTCGTAGTCCTGCATCTTCATGGCTATCGGAGTAGCGGCGGCTACCGCATATTCCCACTCGGCTTGCTTGCCTGTCTTCGCAGGCATGAGACCTTGCTCGATGTAGAAGAGCACAGAGTGACGTTCAATAGGACTTAGCATGGTATTCATTGTTAGAGACCATGTGTGATTTAGTGAAATCTCTTTCCAATCCACTCCTGCATGGAGGAATCCTAGCTCACCCATCATTGCATGACGTGCTTCATCCCAGAGTTGACGCCCCATGTCTTTGTAGTAGTGGTAAGGTTTACCAGGTGTCTCTGTGATAATAGAAGCCATCATTTCTGGCACATCGATCTCACGCATACGCTTGTAATACATCATCAGCGTCTTAGGGAGTGGTGGTTGCTCTGGATCATGGAGAAATGCCTCTGCATT
>CAKZNV010000161.1 GCA_937132085.1 uncultured Rubritalea sp.
TTCATTGCTGCGATGAGTTCATCTTTTTTAGCCTGATGCTCTTTTGACTCAGCGAGATTCTTCCACTCGTATGGGTCTTCTTTGAGGTCGAATAGTTCGTATTCGTCTGGGAATAGGAAGGATTGCACGTGTTGATCTTCTTTGAGCTTACTGTTCTTGTAGCGTGATGCCGCTAGATAGTTCTTATGACGGTAGGGGTTGTATATGAGCTTGAAACGGTCTCCACGGATTGAGAATTGAAGGTGTTGCAAAGGTGGGGCTGAGCCAGTGGTGAAAGTGTGAATGTATTTGTGGCCTTTGATTTTTCCCTGGTCGAGAGAGTGGAGGTTATTTCCTGGGAGTTTGTTTTTGGTCTCAATTCCGCAAACGCTGAGAATGGTCGGAAGTATATCGATGGTGGAGACCATCTGGTTCTCTACTTTGCCTTTAGAAAAGGACTTAGGATAATTGAGGATCATTGGGATTCTTACTCCACATTCGTATGAACTTCCTTTCGCACGAGGGAAATCAGCACCATGATCTGAGATGTAGATGATGAGAGTGTTGTCACGGACTTTTAGCTCATCCATATCCTTGAGCACCATGGCAATTCCTTCGTCGAGGCGGTTCATGCAGTTGAAATAGTTCATGATTTCCTCACGGAGGTGTGGGCTATCTGAACCGATCCATGGGAATGGCTTCACTGGCTTAGTTACCATAGTTGTTGGATAGCCGTTCTTAGATTTGCCGACGAATTTACGGTGGCCGTCAGCATAGTTAATGATGAGGCAGAACGGCTTGTTTGCCTTGGCTGCATTTTGCATCACTTTCTTTGCTTCTTCCGCATATCTTTCGATGCTGATGGTTTTGCCAAAGTTTGACTGAGGGATGGCTTGGTGATTAATGAATTTAGTGACTGTATGCTCTGGGTTGACGTGCACTTTACCTAGAAATCCAGTGTAGTAGCCTGCATCTTGAAAGTAAGATGGCATGGTTTTGAAATCTTTATAGAAAGCGAACTTATGAGTCGCTAGACCGATGTGGCCTGTTTGCCTAGTGTAGAGTCCTGTTAGAAATACAGCTCGTGATGGGCTACAGACTGAGTAGGGGACATAGGCTCGGGTGTAGCGGACACCTGATTCTGCAAGACTATCAAGGGCAGGAGTATGGACTCCTTTCTCACCGTAGCAACCAATGTGTTCGGAGTTGTCTTCAGAGACGATGAATAGGACATTCGGTTTCTCAACTGCTTTTGCAGTGATGATAGTTAGCAGTAAAGCTAGGACAGTTTTGTATTTCATAAGCGTATATTTTGAGCGTGTGAGGTCTTCCCAGTTTGTGATCTTACTATTTATACATCTAATCAGGCTGAGCCATTTCATTTTATAGGTGGTTTTGTTTGTGAACCACAAGGGGGTCTAATAGGGATTGCCTATTGCGAAGAATGCCTCTAGCTTTTCTTCATTATGATTTCGGACATTTTTATTGCTGAGGATTGGAGAGAGGTTGAGGGCTTTGCCTTTGAGGATATTACTTATCATGAGGCTGTCGTGGGTGGCACTGTGAGGATTGCGTTTAACCGTCCTGAGTGTAGAAATGCATTTCGTCCTAAGACAGTCGATGAGCTACATCAGGCTCTAGAGCACGCTCGCACTAACTCAGAAATCGGTGTGGTATTACTCACAGGAAACGGACCTTCTGCTAAAGATGGTGGCTGGGCATTTTGCTCAGGAGGAGATCAGCGAGTCCGTGGCAAAGATGGTTACAAATATGACGGCACTGAGGATGCTACTGGAGGGAATTTAGGTCGTCTGCATATTCTCGAAGTCCAGCGACTCATCCGCTTCATGCCCAAGGTCGTGATAGCCGTAGTCCCCGGCTACGCAGTGGGTGGAGGTCATTCACTACACGTGATCTGTGATCTAACAATGGCTTCGAAAGAGCATGCCGTTTTCCAACAAAAAGATGCCGATGTAGCAAGCTTTGATGGTGGTTACGGCTCAGCCTATTTAGCGAAACAAGTGGGTCAGAAACGAGCTCGTGAAGTCTTCTTTTTAGGACTGCGCTACACGGCTCAAGACGCCTATGAGATGGGTATGGTGAATAAAGTAGTGCCGCATGCTGAGCTAGAAATCAAAGCTCTGGAGTGGGCCTGCATTATCAATGAAAAATCTCCAACAGCACAAAAAATGCTCAAATACGCATTCAACCTCACAGACGATGGCATGGTAGGTCAGCAGATATTTGCCGGTGAAGCCACACGTCTAGCCTACGGCACAGATGAAGCTACAGAAGGAAGAACAGCCTTCGTAGAAAAGCGCAAAGCTGACTTTTCTACGTTTGATAGGCAGTATTAGACGTCTAAACTCAGTATTAAGCTTATTTGAACTCGCTAAGAGGAATGGATAGGAAACGTTGTTCCTTGTATCCAGTTGTTTCGTAGAGGCAGTAGATGCTTTTTGAATCAGGAGAAATCTGTGTGGCTGAGTAGGCAAAGTTACCAGTGACTATTTTCTTAATTTGGAAGGTCTGGCCATTGTCAGTTGAGATAGCGAGTTGGCCGTTTTTACGACCTTTAGGGGATGGGAATGAGGCGTAGAGATCCCAGCTTCCGTCTGCTTTGATCGGCCCACTGATGATGGATCCCATACAAGCAACTGATGGTAATGTGGGATCAGTCTTTATCGCTGACCAGGTAACTCCACCGTCTTTAGAGATACTTTTTTTACGCAGATTCACTCCTCCTTGGTTTCGAGAGATAATGACCAAATCACCGTTTGAAGCTTCTGCGATTTGACATTCGTTAGGGAAGCCTTTTTCAGGGTCATCTAGTGACTTAGTGCGTTTCCAAGTCTTGCCATTATCATCACTATAGGCTGCGACTATTTCCCAGGTGCGTGATACTTTACCTTGTTCGTCTGTGACAGGAACACAGCCCCATAGAGAGGCTACGATGCGTCCTTTGTT
>CAKZNV010000162.1 GCA_937132085.1 uncultured Rubritalea sp.
CTTGTGGAATCAGAGATTTAGACTACCTATACGCTCGATTGAGGTATGAGTCGATCATGCTTCACGTGTGAAGAACCGAATATAAGCAGATTAAGCAAGGCCAGAATGACTTGTTGATGAAGCTAGAGCATGCTCAAACTCAAGAGAGAGAGCTCAAATTGGCTCTACAAGATAGCCAAGCCAAGTTTAACCAAGTGATTGGTGAGCGTGACGCAATCAATAAGCACCTTAACGAAGTTAGAGCTGAACTACATCAAGTTACTTCTGAAAGAAACGGTCTGCAGCAAACCTGTAATAAGCTTCAAGCTACGATCGCAGAGCTAGAGGGGCAGCATAATCAGAGTGAAAGAAATCACCATGCTGAGATGCAATCGCTGGAGTCAAGATTCCAGCGGAGGCTAGCGGATGGAGACAAGGTCATTCCATTGACCGTGAATGATGCAATCGAAACTCAAGAGGCTACCAAGAAGGTTGCAAAGTCTACTAAACCATTCGAGACATTAGACACTTCCATGTTTGATGAGAAGAGAACTGATGCTGAGGACTTCAATTCTCCGGACGGTGACAATCTCTATCAAAGCACTAAAGTCGGTAGACTACGTAAATTTAAAGGTCATAAGAAGACCGCTGACATCGAAGCTAAGGAGAATGAGGCAGAACTAAACCGAGTTGAAGGTGAAACGACACCAAGTGTTGAAAATGCTGAAACTAGTGAAGTCGAAAATAAGGAAATTGAGAAAAGTAAAGCTTACTCACCAAACCGCTCATTCGTAGATCTCTTAGAAGATAACGATCGTCTAAAGAAGGAACAGAAGCCAGTAGATCTAGAATCACAGTGGAGTGAGCTAGACGAACTGCCAGAAGAAGAGCTGCTAGAAGATTCAGGTAGTCTTAAGCCATTGCTAATCGGCGGAGCTGCTGCTGGTCTTGCGGTTGGTTGTGCTGCATACTTCCTCTTTACTGGTAAGCAAACTCCTGATACTCCGACTACTATCGCTAATCCTCATACACCAAATTCAGGTGATCAGTTAGTCGATCCAGATCTATCAGACTCTGGCCCAACTGTTCCAAGTTCACAAAAGGAGGAAGAAACCAAGGCGCTAGAGGAAGAAATACTAGCAGTGTTAAAAGACTTTTCGGCAGCAAACGATTTTGCAACGAAATCAAAACTCACAAGATTACCTAATCGTAGTCTCAAGGATATGAAAGTCTATGCGGCTTCACATAGCCAAGATTTCACAGTGGAAAGTGTTAGGCTTAGCCCTAAGAAGGTGAAGCATGGAGGCATAGAGTTCATCAAAGCGATCGCAACAGTGGTGGAAAATGATGAATCCTCTAAGAAATCAGTTTATCTAGTGCTCAACGAACAAGGAGAGCTTCTGATTGACTGGCATACATACGTTAACTTTGAAGTTGCTCGTTGGGATAAGTTTTTGAATTTCGACGAAATCAAGGATGCTCAAAACTGGAATGTAACGATCAAGGTGGAGCCAAACGACTATGACAAGTTCCCTGAAGATAAATTCTTAAGTATGGTGGTGCGTAGCTCTAACCCAGATTCCTACGGCAGTGCCTATGCATACCTTAGTAAAGATGATCCGATGTATCAGCAGTTAATAGATCTTTACAAAGATTCAGAAGGTCAAAGTAATAAATTCATCCTTCGTTTACGTCATGTTGGAGATGGATCACAAGCTTTGATTGTTGATGAGGTTATCTCGCTTAGTCAGTTCTATCTAACTGATATTGATCCTACTGTGAGTTCAAGCTACGGAGATATCTCTTTTGGTGACTCTTCGTATTGACCGATGCCAGAGTAGCGTTTATGGCTAGAGGCACGATGAAGTGCTTCCACAGCCAAGCGTTACCTACGCTCTTGCAAGATGAGTCTTCCCTACCGTTATGGAAAGGGAAGATTTCTTGTGATATGCTACTGGATGAGAACATCGTCACCTCAGCTGAGATTATTGATTGTCAGCCTCTGCCTTCCGAGGTGATACGCTCTGCTCACTCGAGAGCCTATCTGCATAAGATTCTTAGTGGCCAGATGGATCTTAAGGAGCAGCTCTTACTCGGCTTTAAAGTCACTCCAGCAGTTTACCCATTGGTTTCATCGAGTGTGAATGCCTCTATCAGCACATGCTTGACTGCACTTGCTGAGAAGGTCGCTGTCTCTTTGTCCGGTGGGATGCATAATGCTTACGAGGATTTCGGTCTCAATTATTCCATCTTCAATGATGTTGCTATTTCAGCTAAAATCCTGCGTCAAATGTATCCACAGATCAAGATTCTGATCATTGATACAGATGCGGATCATGGGGCAGGGACAAATTCTCTGCTTAAAGATGATCCGCTGACTAAGACGTTTTCATTCCACTCATACGGAAGCCGTAAACCTAGCTTCATGAGTGATTATGATGTGACTGTTGCTCGTTATATCGAAGGCAATTCTTACATTGATCTCTTGATGGACAGGCTTGCTACGGCGCTAGAGCGCTCAATGCCGGACTTGGTCATCTGGGTGTCTGGAGTCAGTGGCCATTACCTAGATCAGAGCAGATTGATGCGCTTGAACTCTGAAGACCTGTTCTACCGTGATATTCTTATCTCCAGAGCAATGATTAAAAACAAGATACCTCTAGCTGTTCTGTTAGGTGGAGGTAATAATGAAAATTCAGTTCTTACTGGTAAGCTGCACCGAAACACGATTGCGGCTGTGAAGCATAATGCACGTGCTTACGCTTCAGGTTAACTCGCTAGACGAGTAGTAAGCACTAGTCAGTAGCCTCAATCTCAGTGCTAGAACTGGAGAGGTAAACGATGACTGAGGTGCCTATAAATCCTACTAAAACGATTAGGACGATAAGCATAGCGAGGCATGACTTCATAAATGTGGATAGTAGTGAGGATTGTAGTCACGTCCAGTGTGAATTCTATATTTTTTTTGATGCGGTTTGAAATGGGCTGCGGCTAGAAAAGTATTAAGCTGACAGGGGTTTGTGCTGAAAGTGCTGGTATTTATCTCGCTGGCTATGTTATATCTGAGCTTGAAATGGATACGTTATGCAAACATTTACAGGATGGAAAAGAGCTCAGTCAAAAAGAAGTGCAGGTAGCTGTAGAAATGCTTCTTGATGAGACAGTGTGTGATACTAAAAAAGCAGAGTTTCTCAGCCTGCTTACCAAGAAAGGTGAGACTGCTGAAGAGATTACCTATTTTGTAGAAGCTTGTCTTGAGAGAGCTGTTGACCCAGGGCTGGATGCAATGTCATTCGACGGTCCGACTATCGATGTCTGTGGCACAGGTGGGGATAAACTAGATTTATTTAATGTTTCTACTACTAGCATGTTCGTTATTGCCGCTGGTGGAGCGACTGTAGTGAAGCATGGAAACCGCGGCATTACCTCGAAGAGCGGCGGAGCTGATGTGCTCGAAGCTCTCGGTATCAAACTCGATATTTCAACGGCAACCTTTAGAGAATGTCTGGGACAAGCGGGAGTAGGCTTTATGTATGCACCTGCTTATCACCCAGCATTCAAGGCGATTGGGCCAGTGCGTAGAATACTAGCCGAGAAGGGGATTCGCACTATTTTTAATCTCATAGGTCCACTACTAAACCCAGCTAAACCTGAATGCCAACTTGTTGGGATTTGTCAGGATGGATACCTGCAGACGTATGCAGAGATTTTACAACGTCTCGGCAGAGATAGTGCTTGGGTTGTTCACGGTAAGACAGCTGCTGGAGAATCAGTAGATGAACTCAGCCTCATGGGGGAGTCACATATTTGCAAAGCTGGAGCCTACCAAGATTTAGTTGATGAAGTTCTAGTCCCTGAAGACGTAGATTTGACTAAGTGCTCAGTCGATGATCTCAAGGGTGGCGATGCTCAGGTGAATGCTAAGATCCTAGAAGACATTCTGTCTGGTAAAGAACGTGGTCCTAAGCGTGAGATGGTGCTTCTGAATGCAGGAGCAGGTCTCGACTGTGCGGGGCTGGTAGATACCTTGGCTGAGGGGGTCAGACTCGCGGCTGAACTCATCGATAATGGTTCAGCGCTAGAGCGTCTGCGTAAGCTTCAGCAAGTAGCAGTTTAGAGGAATCTAAAACTGCTTACTTGATAATCACTGTTGCGCCTGGGCGGACGAGTGTCGGTATATGCACTACGTCCCAGTTGGCCATACGGATGCAGCCAGATGATCTAGCTCTGCCGATCGTTCTAGGGCTATTAGTGCCGTGAATGCCGATTCCTGATTTCGTGAGACCTAGCCAGAGGACACCGACAGGGTTGTTAGGCCCAGCAGGTATGCTGAGACCATTCTTACTACGGACGCCTGTCTCTAAAAGTGATTTGTCATAACGCCAAGAAGGGAACTCGATAGCATTCTTAATCTTCCATGCTCCGTAGTGGATAAACTGTGGCTTGCCTGGTGTGATCGGGAAGGCAGCTATCATCTTCGCCTTAGATTCATCCCATGGCTTGTAGTCTTCCTCTACGATCATTGCTTTCGGGGCAGCGTCGTCAGGCTTAGGTTTGATTCTTTCAAAACGTGCCTCGAAAATACGTAACTGAAGTTTCTTAGTGTCGATGACTACCCATCTTCGACTTAGATCATCATCAGATTTGAAACTTCTGCCATTGGCTAGGCTTTCGATTAAAAATGGAGCCACGTTAGGCACACGAATAGCTGACCGAACACCAAGGTTTCTGACTTTTTTAGATCCATTGAGGGCGATTAAAATATCTTCTGTCGTGTGATATCGCTCCGCCATAAATTCAGCCATGGAGCGGTAGGACATCTGCTTTTCTTTCGACTGAGCTTCCCTTTTATCATTGGTAGGTAGTTCAGCATTGATGAATTTTTTAGCAACGCTAGGCACTGTTGCCATCGCGAATACATGAGTGACTTCCTTCTCGGCGTCACGCTTCACCGATTCCCAATCACTGAGTTCACGGCCCATCTTCATGTTGTATGCCTCGATAGCCATTTTGGTGTAGGTGCCGACTTTTCCGTCCAGCACGCCTGGGCCAAATTTCTGCTGATCGAGATAGATTTGTAATCGAATATTCTCTAGCTGTTTAGCTGGGAGTAGTGAAGACTTAGCTTTCGGCTTTTTAGCGGGCTTGGCTTTGGGTTTAGCCTTCGGTTTAGCTTTTACCTCCTTTTTTTTAGGCTGTATTTTAAGCGCAGGTTCTTGTTCCAGGCCCTGTTCTTCTGAAGGGATAGCAGTGGGTGCAGGAGCCTGAAATGAATATGCCGTTGAGCAGAGAAAAAGTAGTATGGAGAGAGGGCGTAACATAATGTTTATATACGCTACACAATACACTGACTTATCAATTTAGCAAGTTACTATGACTGGAGGGTTTGCTAATTTGATGAACTCTCGTTTAGTAGCTGAAGTCGACCTCTTGCCACCATCGAGCTTTGTAGAACCTTGCTCCATCGATTGTGTGACGAGTCTCATCATCATCTTTTATTAAACGAATGATAGAGTCACTTTGCCAGTCACTAGCGCCCTCTATACGTTTACTCTCACTTATCCAGATGGATTCATCTGAATGTTGGCTAGCGCTTTTGATGTTTTTCAAAAGAGAGAGGGTTTTAAATTCTTGCTTTTCTATATCAAATAGAAAAAGACCTTCGTTATTAGTCACTAGTAACTTGGCTTCCTTCCTTAGAGGAAATAGATCATGACCGGTGGGGGACAAGGGAAGTTTGAATTTTTTATTAAGGGTGAGGTTGCCTTCTTTGTAGTTGAATTGGTAGAGTAGGTCACCTAGCGCCCAGAGGCACTGACGTTTTTTATCCCAGGTAGCTCCATGTGCGTAGGGCAGATCATAGTCGACAAATGTGTCGCTCGATCTATGTAATCGTAGTTTGCCGTGATTGCTGCTCACGCTGACAATTTGACCATCTGGTAAAAGCTCCGCAGAGTGACAGCTACCGTAGGATGAATAGTCTTTGATCAGTTTTTTGTCACTATAGCGGATTAGTCTGACTCGTCCATGATAGGCAGCTAGGATGAAGACTTCTTCATTTAGTTTTACTCTCTTAGCGTCTGTTGGGCGATAGGTGAGTTGCTCTTGATTCATGGCAGGGTAGCTCCACAGAACCGACTTACTTTTATCGGGTTCGGAGGGGGTTACTAGTTTGATTCGAAAGTCAGCTTGCTCGGCACAGAGTATGGCTAGAGGTAAAGTTGGCAGTTCTTTTTTTTGTGCTTCCACCTTAGTTTCATCGCACGAAGCTGCAATTGTGAGAGTAACTATGCTAAATATTATATTTCGAAGCTTCATTTGATCTATTTACTCATTGGGAAACGATGAACAGGCAAGCTGGCTAGTTATTCTTCTGGCTCTTCTTTTTTCGGTTGCTTCGGCATAACGAATTTCTCTGGGATATTTGGGATCATCGCTTTTATTTGTGCCAATGTTTTGTCCGTTAAGTCAACGTATGCCCAGTCCTTAGCATCAAGGTTCTTTATACCCATTTGTATCGTTTGAGTTGGTTCCACTCTCTCTCCGCTCTTCAGAGTCAATAGGACGTCGACATAAAAACACTCTGTAGTTTCATTCGCTACATATCCTTTAATCTCAGAAATTTTAGCTGACTCAAATGAAATGCCCGCTTGTTTGAAATACGCTACAATTCGCTTAAATAGATTATGGTAATTCTCTTTTCCTTCTACCATGAGGATAATATTTGGATGGGTGTGCTTATGCAGCACTTCAAAATTACCGTTATACAAAGACTTGATCACGCTAGTTAGTTCAGTAGAGACTTTAGCTTGCTCTGGCTTTTCAGCCATCGTTAGGTTTACTAGTGAAAAAATCGTTAGGATACAGGATAGAATAAGTTTCATATTTATAGGGTTGGTTGTGGGTTTGTGGGGCAGTTATTCTTCTAGATATTTCTCCAGTCTCCCCGCGATCATCGCTGGCACGATGGCGTTAATTAGGACGTCGTTGCCTTCGTAGTCAGTGGAGAGGACTTTTGCTTCTGCATGGAGCAGGTTAGTGAGTTGGCCTTCTGACTGAGGAATGCGGTAGGTGTTGCGTTTGACTCTGTTGCTTAGAACATCTGTGCAGGCTTTGAGAATGTCATCTACTCCTTGACCAGTGGTCGCTGAGGCTAGCACTACATTAGGGAAGCGCTCTGTTAAGTCCGCGATGATTGCTTCGTCTTCAACAAGGTCGACTTTGTTTAGCACCGTGATCATTGGCTTGTCTGCAGCTCCGAGCTCGCCGAGGACGTGCATGGTGGTTTCAAAGAATTTGATCGCTTCAGGTGAGTTGGCATCGAGCACATGGATGAGGAAATCTGCTAACACAGCTTCTTCCAGTGTTGCCTTAAATGCTTCTACCAGTCTGTGCGGAAGGTTTCTAATAAATCCAACCGTATCTGTGAGTAGTAGTGTCTGCCCATCGGGAAGTAAGATGCTTCTAGTCGTCGTGTCTAGCGTAGCAAAGAGCATGTCTTTTGCCATGATGTCTGAGCCTGCTAGTTGGTTTAGCAGAGTAGATTTTCCTGCGTTCGTGTAGCCTACGATTGCTGCATGAGCGGTATCAGTTTTCTCTCTCTCCTTGCGTCGAGTCGCTCGCTGAGTGCGCACGGCTTCGAGATCTTTCTTTAATTTATCAATACGCTTACGAGCGAGTCGTCTGTCTACCTCGATCTGCATTTCTCCCATACCTCGGGAGGAACCACCACCGCCGCCGCTAGTTCCACCGCCACCTTCTCGGTCGAGGTGTCCCCACATTCTGGCCATTCTTGGTAGGGCGTATTGCATGCGAGCTAGCTCTACTTGGAGAGTTGCTTCTTTGGTCTGAGCTCGTTGAGCGAAAATATCGAGAATGACTTCTTCTCTATCGATCACGCAGATCTGCGCTAGTTCTTCCCACTCACGTTGCTGTGAGGGAGCTAGTTCGTTGTCAAAGACGATGCAGTCGCACTCATGAGCGTGAGCAAATTCTACGATCTCCGCAGCCTTGCCTGTTCCACAGAGATACTTTCTGTGCATGGATCTGGAATAGGCTAGATTTTGCTCAACGACACCAATACCTAGAGTCTTCACTAGCTCATCGAGCTCTTCTAGTAGGCTGATATCTTCGTCCTCTTCCTTTTTATTAAATGCAAGCCTGACTAATAGGGCTCTTTCAACCATTTCTGGCTTATCTCTTACTTCAAACATGGCTGTTAGTAATGCCCTTTATTTACCGCATTGAACAGATTTTTTTTGTATCTCATTGCTGGCTGTGTTTCTCTAGAGCATGATTAAAAACTTTGCGCCATTCAGATCTGCGGCCTTGGTCACTATCTTGACTACTGGGTTCTGCCTAGGTCAGGAGACAAAAGAGAATTCTGCGGATGATTTAAAAGCTGAAACTCATCAATCATGGTTTCAGAAGGAACTTGTAAATCCTGCTACTCCTGACTTTAAAAGCAGCCAGGTTCTCACTAAAGAGGAAGTCGCTGGTATGCGCCAGAAGGTCTACAAATCTTATAAGTATGCAGCAAGACAAGCTGGCTGGAATAAACATATCCTACCTAACCAGAAGCTAGTCAAAGGAGCTAAACCAAAGATCGAAGCGGCTATCTTTGAACAAGATGGTAAGAAAATGCCTTACACCGTGATTGTTCATGGTCAGCGTCCAAAGGGTGGTTATCCACTGTTCTTTTCGATGCATGGCGGAGGAATGTATAGCGGGAAAGAGGAGCTTAAAAGCCCTCACGGCTGGGGAGTAAATACGAACGAATGGCAAACTCAAATGAAGTTTGCAGTTGGTGGAGTCTATCAGCCAGCTGGTGTTTATTTCATTCCTAGGATGGCGGATGATAATTTAGGTAGATGGTGGCATCCATTTAATATAAAAATCTTTAAACGAGCGATCCGACTCACCTCACTCTTCAATGATGTGAACCCTAACAAGGTGTATATGATGGGGATTTCGCAAGGTGGCTACGGAACATGTCATATTGCACCCTTCATGGCAGATCATCTGGCAGCAGCAGGTGCGATGGCAGGTGGGATGATGACTCAGACAGAAAATCTAAGAAACCTTCCATTCAGATCGGACATTGGTGAAGGGGATACCGCTTATAATCGTATTAAATTGGCGAAAGCTCTCCATGCAAAACTCGATGAAAATAAAGCTAAAGATCCAAAAGGATTCATCAATAAGCTCAATATCCAAGCTGGAAAAGGCCACGGAATTGACTATAGGATGACTCCTGTCTGGCTCGCAAAGTTTACTAGAAATCCTTATCCTAATAAAATCGTCTGGAGATGTTTTTCTAAGAAAAATTACTACGCTAAAAACTTCTACTGGCTATCTTTAAGCGATACTCCAAAGACTGGAGAGTTTAAGGTCACAGCTGTTGTGAACAAGAAGACGAATACAATCAATGTGTCTGCCGAGGAAGTCATCCCAGCTAAAGAAAAAGGTAGTAAGGCTACTGAGAAGGCATTGCAATCCTCAGACCTGATTGTTCACCTTAACGATAGAATTATCAATCTAGATAAACCAGTCACGATCAATGTGAACGGCAAGCAACTATTTAAAGGAATAGTAGAAAGAAAGCTCGCTAACATAGTCAATAACCTGTCAGACCGTGGCGACATCAACTACGCATTCCCTGCGCAGGTAACCATTAAACTTAAAAAATAAGTGAGCGATAGAATAGAAAAAGTAGACATTAACTTGTCTCTGGAGGCGTCTGAAGATGATGCTGCAAGACGTAAATCAATTTCGAGAAAACTCAGAGTTAAGCCAGATGAGATTCAAGAAATGCGTCTGATCAAGCACTCTATCGATGCACGTAAGAGGGAGATTAGAATTCAGCTCAGAATGGAAGTCGCTATCGGATGTAAGCTTCCTGAATATGTCGCTCCACAGCCAGACTATCCATCACTCAGCGCTGGTGCTAAGAAGGTGGTCATCGTGGGCTGTGGCCCTGCTGGGATGTTTGCCGCTCTACGCTGTATCGAACTCGGAATGCAACCTATCATTCTAGAACGAGGTAAAGATGCTTCAGCGAGACGATTTGACCTAGGACCTATCATGCGAAAAGGCCAAGTCATCGAAGATTCAAATTATTGCTTCGGCGAAGGTGGTGCTGGCACATACTCAGATGGTAAGCTCTACACACGTGCTACTAAGCGTGGACCAATCAAAGATGTTTACGATGTTCTCGTGGCACACGGAGCGCCTCAGCAGATCCTCACAGATGCTCACCCACACGTAGGCTCTAACTTGCTACCGAATGTGGTAAAGGCGATGCGTGAATCTATTCTCAAGGCTGGTGGTGAAGTGCATTTCCAGACTAAGGTGAATGACTTTTTGTTAGATGGATCAGGTAAGAAGATGGTAGGTGTTTCTACTGTCGATGGGTCAGAATTTACTGGTGAAGCTGTCATCTTGGCAACTGGCCACTCGGCTAGAGATATTTATAAATTGCTCGCTAAGAAGAAGATTTTATTAGAACAGAAGCCATTCGCAGTAGGTATGCGAATCGAGCACCCTCAGCCGCTGATCGATAGTATCCAGTATACTTATGAGCGTGGCACCGAGAGGCCAAGAATTCTCCCAGCAGCACGCTACAGTCTAGCGACGAAAATCGATAACAGGGGAGTGCATTCATTCTGCATGTGTCCAGGTGGATTCATTGTTCCAGCAGCGACTGAAAACGATGAGGTAGTGGTCAACGGAATGTCCCTAGCGAGACGAGACTCACCATTCGCAAACAGCGGAATGGTCGTCACTGTCGAGCCTGAAGACACGAAGGAATTCCAAAAAGAACATGGTGTTCTCGCTGGAATGGCCTATCAGAAAGATCTAGAAGTTAAGGCTAGCATCGCAGGTGGTGGAGTGCAGAAAGCTCCAGGTCAGAGAGTCAGAGACTTTATCAAAGGGCAGCTGTCCGACTCACTACCAGAGACAAGTTATTTCCCTGGTCTGACTAGCAGTAGGCTTGATGAGATTTTACCAGATGCGATCACATACCGTATGAAAATCGGCTTGCTGAAATTCGGCAACCAGATGGTAGGATACCTCGGAGAAGAAGCGAATCTGTTAGGTTTTGAAACCAGAACTAGCAGCCCAGTTAGAATTCCAAGAGATGGAGTAACTCTCCAGCACCCAGAGATCGAAAACTTCATCCCATGTGGTGAAGGCGCAGGCTACGCAGGAGGCATCGTCTCCGCAGCAATAGACGGAATGCGCTGTGCTGAAGCTGTGAAATAGAATCTAATTAGTAGTATGGATATCTATAGATTTAGTAGTAGAGAAAAGCAGTTCGTATTTCGGATGCTTGGATACACTATTGTAGCTTCATATATAGTTTTTAAAATCGCTAGCTCAATCTATCTATCTGGAATTCCTGAAAGTATTATTTCTTTAATTCTCCTAATCGTCTCGACGCTAGTTGCTATATTGACTTTCAATTTATTCTTTGCGGAACTGAAACTATTTATCAAAAATCAAGACTACTATTTGAGTATTGAAGGAACAAAGTTATCAGCAAAATCATTAGCTATTCAAGGTGAGCAGGTATTTAACCTTAGCCAACTAAAGTCATACTCGATCAAGGGTGGAGGTAAGAAGCTTACTTTAACCTTAACTCACAATTGGGGGAAGCATGATAAAGTAATCGTATTGCTCGCCAAAAATGACCCTAGACTAGAGCTGTTAAAGGAGAAGCTCAATACGATGATTGGACGAGACTGAATTACTGAGTCGTATTGAGATGGCAATAAAGGCTGAAGGCCAGCTATATATTCAGCCCATGGTGAAGCCATGGGTGTGGAGATCAATTGACAAGTAGAGCGCTGTAAGTGTGATAGATGCTTGAGCGCTTTCTCTATACAAGATAAGCATGTGTCAGCCTTTGAGGCCTTGATCTTATTCTATTCAAGGTCCTAGGGCTTGCTACGCGGCACTCTAGGCTGGACTATTTGTCAGGCTTACAGCCCTTTGACCCTCTATGAATTGACAAAAATAATCGAGGTGATACCTATTATCTATGAGATTATTGTATGTGCGTAGTATTTTAGCCGCGGGAGCTTTAAGTTTGTCGCTGACTAATTGTGAGGACACTAAGGTTCAACGCGATCAATCAAGAGATTCATCGGAGACGATAATTTTATTTTCTAAGGATGTTAGTGAAAATCTTGATTCTACAGAGAATTCAGCAGTGATGGGTAATTTTCCAAGGCTGTTAATAGATGGGGAAATGAAGATGGTTCCTGTTAAAGATTATATAGCGGCGAAGCTAAAAGGAGTAGAGACAAAGTATCATGCAATTGCTGTTCCTGATGGATGAAATACAGATTGCTACCTGGTCGAGGTAGTTAGTGGTAAAGTGTTATTTTCTTTCTCAGGGTCAACTGGAACGGAGCTAGTAGCAGATGTTTCGATGGATAATAGATATCTAGCAGCTCCACCGATATTTAGTCAAAATATTGATCTGCGACTAATTCCTACTGGAGCGGTAGAGAGGCAATTTGTCGGGTTGAAATCATTTCCTAAGATTGTTCGGTTCTCAAAAGATGCCTCAAAAATCATAGCTTATTCAGCACAAGGCGTATTGATGATTTGGGAGGTTCAGACGGGTAATGTTTTGTTTGAGAAGATAATAGATAAAGTTCAAAAAGTAAGTTTTACTTCAGATTCAATGATCAACGTGGTGAACATGGCTGGCGAAGAATTTACTTATTCTATGCAGTAATTATTCTGATTTCTGAAGAGGGCCTAGGAGTAGAGATTCTAGATCAGAGTTTAGACTCAATTATTGCACGAGGCTGAACTCGTGATTAATTAGAATCTCTTTCACCTTTAGTCCGCCAGCATAGCCGGTTAGTTTGCCGTTTTTGCCGATGACTCGGTGGCAGGGGACGAAGATGGAGAGTGGGTTTCTGCCATTGGCTGCACCTACTGCTCTGACCGCTTTAGGGCGGTTGATCTGTTCAGCTATATCGCCGTAGCTTCGGGTTTCGCCGAAGGGGATGGTGGTGAGGGCTTGCCAGACTTCGCATTGGAAATCGGTGCCTACAGGTGCTAGCGGTGTTTTGAAGTCACTGAAGCCTGATTGGAAATACTGGTCGAGCTCAGCGATAGCCGATTTTATGACCGGATGCTCAGAGTCTTCGATCCAAGAGGCGTCTGTAGAGTCTTGTTGGTTCACATGATCCAGAGCGACCAAGCCTGAATTGCTAGCACGAAGCCTGATTTTACCAATCGGACAGTCGTAATAGCAAAAGTAGGCTTGTGTGCTCATGGAATCGGTTTCTTAGAGGAAGTAATCTACTCCAGCTTTGAATAGTGGCTGGTGCTTATTTCCTGGGACGTTCTTGGCTACGTTGGTTCCACGTCTTTCGGTGTGGCCCATCTTGCCGAGGACTCTGCCGCATGGTGAAGTGATGCCTTCGATAGCGAATACTGAGCCGTTCGGGTTGTGGGCTATGTCCATGCTTGGGTTGCCTGCTAGGTCAGTGTATTGAGTAGCGATCTGGCCATTGGCAGCTAGTGCTCTGACATCTGCTTCAGAGGCGATGAATTTTCCTTCGCCGTGTGAGAATGGGATGTTGTGGAGATCACCTACTTCTGTGTTAGCAAGCCATGGTGACTTGTTAGACGAGATGCGAGTAGTTGCGTAGCATGCGATGTGGCGGCCGATGTCGTTGAAGGTAAGAGTAGGGACTCCAGCTTTTGGGTCACGGATTTCACCGTAAGGAACGAGTCCAGTTTTGATGAGGGCTTGGAAACCATTACAGATACCTAGGACGAGTCCGTCACGGTTCTTGATGAGGTCCATGACTGCGTCGCTCACTTCTGGATTTCTAAGAACGGTAGCGATGAATTTACCTGAACCGTCTGGCTCATCACCAGCTGAGAATCCACCTGGGATCATGAGAATCTGTGATTCACGGATCTGTGCAGCGAGTGCTGAAAGTGATTCCTCTACGTGCTGAGAAGTGAGGTTACGGAAGACTTCGATATGAGCACTGCCTCCCGCTTCATTGAACATCTTGGCTGAATCATATTCAGAGTTAGTGCCTGGGAAACATGGAATGATGACCTTAGGTTTAGCGCTAGAGTTAGATGCTGACTTTCTGCTGACTTCACCTGTGTAGGTGAATGTGTCTAGCTCGGTGTGAGCTACTGTGGCTTGCGTAGGGTAGGTGCTTTCTAGAGTTCCTGTCCATGCTGCTAGTAGTGTGTTGAGGCAGACTTTGTCGCCGTTGGCATCGATGCAGTTGTCGGGTGTTGTGGTTCCGATCTTCTGGGCATTGAGTGATGCTGGGAGTGTTTCACCTGCTTTGACTTCTACGATCCAGTTGAAGTAACGCTCTTGGTAGAGATCTTCTGTAGTATCGAGTTTAGCGCCGATCTGGTTACCGAATGCCATCTTGGAGATGCCGACTGCGATGCCGCCTTCTGCTAGTGAGTGGATGGCGTTGAGCTTGCCTTCGATATTCACTGCGTAGAGGACAGATGCGTATGTCTTGAGAGTTTCAAAGTCTGGGCAACCATTCTCGTCACGAGGTGTGATGACGAGGTAGAGGTCGCTGTCAGTGGCTTTGAGTTCTGGTGAGACTGCTAGTGTCGCTTTACCAGGGGCTACTGCGAATGATACGAGTGTCGGTGGGACGTCGATGTCATTGAATGTTCCAGACATGGAATCTTTACCACCGATAGCTCCGAGGCGGAGTTCGTTTTGGGCGGTGAAGGCTCCGAGTAGTGCTGCGAATGGCTTGCCCCAGCGTGATGGTGTCTTGCCGAGTTTCTCGAAATACTCTTGAAGTGTGAGGCGGATGTCATCGATGTGAGCACCAGATGCTACGACCTTGCAGACAGATTCAGTAACTGCGTAGAGTGCGCCGTGGTATGGTGACCAGCTTGCGATGTTAGGGTTGAAGCCCCAAGCCATGTGAGAAGTTGTGTCAGTATTTCCTTCTGTTAGAGGTATCTTAGCGACCATTGCATCGACAGGTGTGAGCTGGCGTTTTCCGCCGAATGGCTGAAGAACTGTGGCTGCTCCAACAGATGCGTCAAACTGCTCACCGAGACCTTTTTGGCCAGCGGAGTTGAGGTCTGAGAGTGCTGTTGTGAATTTATCCACTGTGGTAGTAGCGGCTGCTACTGATGCAATAGATTGGTTCAGCGGTGAAGCTGTTGTCGGTGAGTTGACTTCGATGTCTGCGCTCTGAGTGACTCCATTTGTTTCTAGGAATGCACGTGAGAAGTTAACGATTTCTTTGCCTTTGAATGTGATGATGAGTCGGCCGCTGTCGGTGACATTGGCGACGTGTGTGCATTCTAGGTTTTCTTTGTCGCACTCAGCTTTGAAGTAGTCCACCTCTGATGGATCTACGCAGATTGCCATGCGCTCTTGAGATTCTGAAATGGCTAGTTCTGTGCCGTCGAGACCTTCATATTTCTTAGGAATGTCATCGAGGAAGATATTGAGTGAAGGAGCGATTTCTCCGATAGCTACGGAGACTCCACCTGCGCCGAAGTCGTTACAGATTTTGATTTTAGGAGCGAGTTCTGGGTTGCGGAAGAGTCGCTGGACTTTACGCTCAGTAGGGGCATTTCCTTTCTGGACTTCAGCTGAGTTATCGAGAGCTGTGTCAGTGTGTTCTTTAGATGAACCAGTGGCTCCGCCTACACCGTCACGGCCAGTGCGTCCACCGATGAGGAGGATCACATCGCCAGATGCTGGGCTGCCACGGAAGACGTTCTTCTTGGGAGCGGCAGCTACTACGGCACCGATTTCCATGCGCTTAGCGACATAGTTAGGGTGGTAGACTTCTGAGACTTGACCAGTGGCTAGGCCGATTTGGTTTCCGTATGATGAGTATCCGTCAGCGGCACCTTGGCAGATGACTCGCTGTGGGAGCTTACCTTCGAGAGTCTCGCTGAATGGTGTGCGAGGGTCGGCTGCTCCTGTGACACGCATTGCTTGGAATACGTAGGAACGGCCAGAGAGTGGGTCACGAATACAACCACCGAGACAGGTCGCCGCTCCACCGAATGGTTCGATCTCAGTAGGGTGGTTGTGCGTCTCATTCTTAAACATGAGGAGCCACTCTTGGTCAGTTCCGTCTACATCGACAGGGATGACGATAGAGGCTGCGTTGATTTCTTCGGAAATTTCTACGTTGTCGAGTTCGCCAGTTTTACGAAGTTCTTTCATGCCGATGAGGGCGATGTCCATGAGTGTCTCAGGACGAGTATCGATCTTCTCACCGTAGACGTCTTCACGCGTCTCTTGGTATTTTACGTATGCTTTATTGATGAAGTCTGTTCCTGAGTTGAAGGTGACATCGTTGAATTTAGTAGCGAATGTGGTGTGACGGCAGTGATCTGACCAATAGGTGTCGAGCATCTTGATCTCGGTGATGGTCGGGTTGCGGTTCTCATCGTCACGGAAGTAGTCACGAGTGAAACGGAAGTCTTCTGGGCTCATTGCTAGGCCTAGAGCAGCTCTGCGGGCTTCGAGAGCGGCATCGTCTTCTGTGATGAATCCTTCGAGAACTTCTACGTCTCCTGGTGCTTCGACCTTGAGCTCTAGTGAGTCTGGTTGATCCATGCTTGCTTCACGT
This sequence comes from uncultured Rubritalea sp., assembly GCA_937132085.1. GTDB lineage: Bacteria > Verrucomicrobiota > Verrucomicrobiia > Verrucomicrobiales > Akkermansiaceae > Rubritalea. Next base: position 16,608 of record CAKZNV010000162.1, read on the forward strand.
GAGTCGACTGCATTGATGTAGAAGGATTTGATCTGGCTGAGTTGGTCAGCTGAAATTTCTCCTTCGAGGATGACTACTTTAGCAGAGGCAACGAGTGGTTTGCTTTTCTGAGTGAGGATCTGCACACACTGAGCGGCAGAGTCAGCACGTTGGTCGAACTGTCCTGGAAGATATTCTACTGCGAATGCTGTTTCATTGCCTGCTGTCTCTAGCTGGTCGAAAATAGTAGCGATCTGTGGCTCTGAGAGGATGAGGTGAGATGCTTGTTGGAATTCCTCATCTGATAGTCCGTCTACATCGTAGCGCTGGATGATGCGGACTTTGTTGAGTCCATCGAGATTAAGGTTTTCTTTGAGGTCTGCGAATAGTGAGCGAGCCTCAGCATTGAATTCAGTTTGTTTTTCTACGAATACGCGGTGCATTATATTGATAGTGTTAGAGATGTATTAAAAAAATGATTTAAGAAATGGTGATTGGGAAATAGTGATAGTCTGAGGAATTATTCTGATACTGTTTTTGGCTCAGCCTTCTTCTCTGTGCCTATGCGAATAGGTTCGATAGGGGCGTGGCCAACTTCGTTAAACTTGTTTGCATTGGTTTCACCGCTAGCAGCTTCTCGGATAGAGATTGTCCAGCGGTCTTCATTTTGAGTTCGGTAGTATTCGAAGCTTGAGAGGTCTTTGTAGCCATCAGTTCCATAGAGCGTAACCTGGTTTTTGCCAGTGGCGACAAACTTTCCGTCTACGAAAGGTAGTGGGAATGGATCACCTTTCGCTCTTGGTTCTCCGTTGATACCCTCTTCATAGGAGTAAAATACAGCTCTGAGTGTGCCTGATTTAGAGTCGCTGCCGAGTGTGATCGTGACGGCAGGGACGAGTTTTACTCCAAATTTTGTGTTATTGCTCTGAGGGACTGTCCACCAAGTGTCAACTCTGTCAATTGATACGTATTTGCCTTTGGCTGGGATGTTGGATGCCCAATCATGATCTTGTTTGACATCAAATTTGTCATTAAGATAGGAGATGAAAAACACAGCGAATCCGATAAGTCCTAGGAAACAAAGTGGCACCATGATTTTCTCTAATGGAGTGCTTTTCTTCTTATCACTGACGACTGCGACTGGGGCAGGATCTTCTCTAAAGGTGTCTAGCTCTTCATCTGTGAGCCCGTGCTCAGAGGCTAGCTCAGCTCTGGCTTGCTCAGAGTCTAGTGTGGAGATGACATCTTGCTCATCGATCGCTTTGATTTCTAGCTCAGAGTCTGAAAGATTCGTAATTGGCTTTGCAATGGGTGTAATATTGATTTCTTTATTAAGTTCGTCCTGAATCTCTTCGAGGTCGATAGAGTCAAGATCAGTATCCGCAGTGCTTTGGTTGATCTCCCAGAAGTCTGACTCGTTTTGGGATGGGTCTTGAAGAGGTTTCGAGTCGTTGTTATTTGCGTTGTCTGCCATGCTTTTTTAGTGCCTTTGTTGTGGGTCTTGTAGCCATGAAATATGAGTTTGGCGAGTGGTAAAAGGAAGGATTTTTCAAGATTTTGGCAGTTTAGAGTTAAAAATGAGTTGATTAAGTGATAATCCTAGTCAATCAATGAGTCGTCTACAAACAAAACGACAAAATTTTATGGCAGATAACGAAGATAAGAACCCAGAGAACGTAAAAGGATTATTTTACGTAGATAGTCAGTGCATCGATTGTGATCTGTGCCGTGAGACAGCGCCTAATAACTTCACTAGAGAAGATGACGAGGGCTATTCATACGTGATGAAGCAGCCTGAAAATGCTGAAGAAAAAGAGCAGTGCATTGAGGCTATGGAAGGCTGCCCAGTAGAGGCTATTGGTGAAGATGGGGAGTAATCCACGAAAGTATAACAGTTTTAACAAGGGCTCGCGTTCAGTGCAATGGATGCGAGCTTTGACGTTGCGGCAGTGGCGTCATGGGGATCCAGTAAAGGATCCTATAAGAAATATTCACCATGCTGGTGAGCACATCGATGAACTGCTTAAAGAGCTCGGTGCATCTGGTGAATTAGAGGCCGCTCAGCTGAATGAAGCTTGGGTTAAGGTGGCAGGAGGATTTATCGCTAAGAATGCGAAACCAGAGTCTCTGAAAAAGGGAGTGTTGGTGTTGAGGGTGGTGCAGCCTACGTTGAAATTTCAGCTAGAGCAGATGAAGGGAAAACTACTACAGAACTTCAAGCGTGAGCTGGGTGAAGGTGTGGTGAAAATGATTATTTTAAGAATATGAAAAAGCATTGGATTTTTGATTGGTCAGGGACTGTGGTTGATGACTTGGGCTTAGTGGTTTGGTCCACTAACTATGTTCTGGGGAAATACGGGAAGCCAGAGTTGGATCGTGAAGAATTCAGGCGTTCATTTTGTCTGCCTTATGCAGACTTTTATAGGCAATATGTTCCTGAGGGGGATATGGATGAGGTGGAGGCGCTTTTCCGAGAGGGATTTGATGTTTCTGATGTGAAGGTGACTGTGTTGCCTTATGCGAGAGAGTTTCTAGATCTGCTGAAAAGTCGTGGATGTAAGCTGTATGTGCTGTCTAGCATGTGCGCTAAGGCATTCTCTGAGCAAGTTGTGGAGTTGGGCATGGATCATTATTTTGAAGAGACTTATGCTGGTGTGCTAGATAAGCGCGAAGTGATCGGTGAGATGATGCAGGTGCATGGCATGGGGCAGGAGAACACTGTTTTTGTGGGTGATATGACTCATGATGTGGATACTGCGCATCACGCTGGAATCATGAGCTTGGGTGTGCTCACTGGTTATAATCATTCTGCTGCTCTGGCTGAATCTGAGCCGACGATGATGGTGAAAGATCTCAATGTAGTGGCTAAGATGTTAGGATCGGATTTAGTAGAAAATACTAATGAGTTGGTGAAAATCAGAGGGTTAGATCTACCAACATTTATCGGTGTTCCTGATGAAGAGAGGGCTGAACAGCAGGTGCTGAAGGTGCATGTGGATATGACTCCTGAAGTGAAATTTTCAGCAATGAATGATGAGATAGAAGGTGGAGTGGATTACTACCAAGTGTCTCTACGTCTCAATACCGTAGCTCTTGAGAAACCACGTAAATTGATAGAGACCTTAGCAGCTGATTTAGCTGATGTGATTCTCAGTGAATACCCAGTGACTAAGGTTAGAGTGGAGATAGAAAAGTTTATTATGTCGAACACTGATCACGTAGGAGTGGAGCTGTTTCGTAGTAAGGTGTAGAGCTGAAAATGGCTGTGATCTGATAGAGGTCACGACTGTCACACGAATCCTGCATTTGCCTCTTGATCAGTGTGGGCTCTATGGTTCAGTGTAGTGCTATGTTAATCAAAGGATCAAGTGAGCGATACGTGGTGAAGCCTGGTGATAAGGTGAATCTCAATGAGATGAGCACCAGAGATAAAGCTCTATTCGAAGCTGGGAAAGACGAGCACTATGAGAAGCTGCATGAGCTTAGAGAAGAACTCCGTGAGATGCAGAATCTGCTCTACGCTGAGGGTAAGAACAAGTTGCTCGTGGTGATCCAAGCGATGGACACAGGTGGTAAAGATGGCTGTGTTAAGAGTGTCTTTGCGAGAGTGGATCCTCAAGGTATTAACGTTTCTGCATTTAAGAAGCCTACTGAAGAAGAGATGGCTCATGATTACCTCTGGAGAATCCATCAGCATACGCCTAGGAATGGAATGATCTCAGTGTTTAATCGTAGTCACTACGAAGATATTATTGCCGTGAAGGTGAAGAAGATCTTTCCAGAGTCAGTCTGGAGTAAGCGCTACAGGCACATTGTAGAGTTCGAGAGAATGCTTGCTGAAGAGGGGACGACGATTGTGAAAATCTTCCTTAATATTTCAAGAGACGAGCAGCAAGAGAGATTACAAGCTAGACTGGATGATTCATCTAAACACTGGAAATTTAATCCAGATGATTTGAAAGATAGAGCGAAATGGCCAGAATTTATGGATGCTTATTCTGAGCTTATCGAGCGCACTAGCACTGAGCATGCGCCTTGGTATGTGATCCCAGCAGACAGAAAATGGTATCGTAACCTGACGGTTACTCAGATCATGATCGATGCGCTCAAGACGCTAGATATGAACTATCCTGAGATTGATTGGGACCCAAGTGAGATGAAGTCAGAACTAGAATAAAATATGAAAAAATATATTACTTTTGCAGTCCTCGCTGCGATTATGGTGGTGGCTGGCTTAGCTGTGCAGCATTTTTGCTTTAGATATCCTACGGAGGATGAGTTGAAGAGATTTCATGAAGCTAAGCAGTCTACTAGTGTTGAGTCGTTAGAGACGGTTGAAATTAAAGAAGGGCTTAAGCATATGAGGGTGAAGCACAGTAATACTAGTGGATTCAGTGAAGCATATAATGTAGAGGCTCCTAAGCGCTGGGTGATGCCGTGGAACGATTACCAATGGATGTTAAATAAATGAACGGATACAAACATAGAATAGTAGTGCCATTCCAAGACACGGATATGGCAGGGGTCGTGCATTACACGAAGCTGTTAGGTTACGTGGAGCAGGCTGAACATGCAGCGCTTGAGAGCATTGATGTGCCGGTGATTTCTAGTAAAGGAGGTTTTCCTAAAGTCCATATTGAGTGTGACTATAGAGCACCTGTTAGATTTGGCGATGAGGTCGATGTAGTTATCACACTGCGTGAAATCTCAGATAAATCACTACACTGGGGTTATCTGTTAGAGCTAGGCGGACGCTCCCTAGCAGGCGGCACTATGGTTACGGCTATGGTGGATATAGAAGGGAAACCAAAGGTTATCCCTCTAGACTATAGAGATAAGTTGAGGCTGCTCTGTAAGGAATAGTTTTTTCTATAGAATTTTGAAAGGTCGCTACTGTTGTGGTGGCCTTTTTTTTCGTGTATACCTTCTTATTATAAGTGAGATGTGATTAATTCTCATCGCTGTGATTGAAAATGTAGTAGTCTCTTTTATGAAATCAATGTATATTAATAGTCGTGAGGTCAAGATATTCAAGTCTGGGGCTGTCTGCTTTATTATACATAGTGGCTGGCTTTGAGGATGCGTGTTCTTCTACTAATTGGGTAGGAGGAAGCTCTGATATTGGCGTGAACTCAAACTGGAGTAATGGTTTGCCTACATTTACGAACGAAGGGACAGTGGGCGGAGCAGCAGTTGTGAATTATAATTTATCTTCTGCCTTGAACAGCATGACCCTGACTCTCACTGATTCTTCGACTCTAGGAGGAGGGAACTTGTATATAACATCGAGTGATTTATTTGTGAATCAGACCGCTGAACTAGCTGTTTCGAGTGATCTAAGAGTGGGGGCTGCTAGTTCGTCACAAATCACTAAAATTAGTCTAACAGATGCAGCTGGTCTCATTGTGAATGATGATGTGTTTTTGGGCTATAACTCTGTAGCTGAGATCAATCAGGCAGGGAGTTCTTATTTTAGCGTGGGTGGGGATCTGATATTGGGTGAGAGAGCTGGTGGGGCGGATAGTCTCTACAGTTTATCAGGCGGAACTTTAGAAATAGCTAAGTCATTAGAAATCCTGCGAAGCTCTGAGTTTAAGATGAGTGGTGGAACTGTTGTGGTTGATGAAAATTTTAAAACTAAGGGTAGTGGTTCATTGTTAGAAGTATCACAAGGCTCACTGTCTGTGGGGAACGATCTAGAGCTAGATGATCAGGGTGCTGCTATTATCTCTGGAGGAGATATCGATGTTGGTGATGATGTGAAGCTCAAGCATCAGAGCACGTTTACGATTACAGGAGGAGTTCTTCAGGTGGATGATAAATTTGAAGTAAAGGGGGGTAGTGATGTTACTCAGAGCGGAGGGATTATCGGTGTTGGTAATAAATTGGTTCTTAAAGACTCAGGTTCTACTTACACTCAGTCTGGTGGTAGCTTAGGAGTGGGGGGATTGGAGGTAGCTTCTAAGGCTAAGTTTTTTCAGACAGGGGGAGCGACGACTGTGGTAGGTGATGTCACGGTAAAAGACTCTGAATTCCACCAAAGTGATGATGTGAGTATTGGTGGAGATCTTGTGATTTCTAAAAAGGGTGTATGGTATGCGAATGGAGGTGTGCTTAATGTTGGTGATGATCTTATTTTGAAAGATTCTAATAGTGAATTTGTGCAGACCAATGCGGATGTAATAGTAGATGGCTCATTGGATCTTAGTAAGAATGCGAAGTATTATCTAGAAGGAGCCGGAAGTTTAAAGGTCGCAGATGCTATTGTGATCGATAAGGCTCAGAATTTCATCTGGAAAGATGGAGGGACGCTAGCAGTCCATACTGCGGCTAATGTTATCAATGTGATCGGTGACGTGGATACCTCTAATGGTGCTATCCTGGATTTAATGGGTAAAACGGAATTTCTGGATGTCAGTAAGACTATTGATATTCAGGATCTAGAGGTGAGCGGCTATGATTTAGATCTTGATGCTCAGCGTGATATTACTGTGCAGACCGGGTGTTATTTATTGATAGAGGCGGATACTATCGTGGGTGCTAGTAATATTTATTTCACTGGTTTTACTGGGCAGGATGGGGCTGTTTTGATTGCTGATGGCGCTATATTTAATCCTCTTTTGGAGGATGTTTATTGGTTCGAATCATCAGCAACGCAGGTTCATGTCTGCTGGAGTTTGACGCCTGTTCCTGAGCCTTCTAGCTTGATGCTATTAGGAATGAGTTCTTTGGCTCTTTTGGTGCGAAGACGATAGCAGGGGAGGAAGAAACTAAGTGATGATCTTTTCGATCGAGTGAAGAAGTTCGTCCAGCTTTTCTTTATCGAGGACTTTACTTCCGTCTGGGTAGGTGACGTAGATGGTGTCCATGGCAGCGCCTTTTTCTGTGCAGATGCGAGCGTGGACTGTGGCTAGCTTACATTTTCCGATAGCGTAAAAGAGGTCGTGCAGTAGTGCGATGCGGTCGAGAGCTTGAATCTCGACTGCGGTGCAGGTTTTACTGAGGTAGTTGTTGGTGTTTACTCTAACAGGGAAGGGGATTGCGCCTTCGTTCGGGTCTTTGCGAAGATAGTTTTTCTTGCGTTTGAGGTATTTAGTCGGATCGTAGGTATCGAGTAGGACGAGCTCTTTGAGCTTTGTTGCAACGCGTTTTTGCTTCGCTTTGTCTGTGATGGGTTGGTGATCTAGGGTGCAGACGTGGATGATGTCGCAGACGATATTATCTGTCCTTGTGAATACATCCGCAGAGATAATGCTGAGTTCTTCAGAGGCGAGAGCGCAGCAGATTTTTTCTAACAAGAGTGGTGTGTTCCAGCAAGTGACTTGGATTTCAGTGTAGCCTCTGTCCTTTCGGGTGATCCATTTAAGCTTCCCACTGCGATCATGATCCGCTTGTTTGTCTATCTCTAGAAATTTGCCAATAGTCTGGATGTGTGAGGCTATATTATCGGGTTGTCTAAATCTAAAGTAACGCTTTGGCATGCGTTCGAAGTGATCATTGATTTGGTTTTCGAAGTCTGGGCCGAGTTTTGTTTTGATTGTAGTTTTCAGCTTAACAACATCCTCTTCCATGGATTCTTCATACCTTTCTTTACCTTCATCTAAGTATTGATAGGTGGAGCGATAGAGCTGAAGCATGAGCGATTCCTTCCAAGCTGACCAGCCTTCTTCGTTGGTGCCGTTGGAGTCTGCGTAGGTGAAGAGTAGCATGTAGGATAGCCGCTGCTTGGTGCCCATGGTTTCTGCGAATTCCTTGATCACAGCAGGGTCTTCTAGGTTTCTGCTTGTGGCGTATTTCCAGAAGGTGAGGTGGTGATCTACTAGGAAGGTAATGAGTGAGCGACGACCTCCGCTAATCTTTAATCTGGTGCAGACTCTGGACGCTAAGAGTGCTGAACCATCTACGTGATCACGAGCATTTTCAGCTCTGCCTGTATCATGCAGTATTAGCGCTAGATACATGGCGTATGGGTCTTCCATGTCTTTGAAGATCTGACGGTAAATTTCTGTCTGACGATCTTCCGTATCTAACAAAGCGTCTAATTGATCAATGCATCTGAGGGTGTGTTCATCAGCAGTGTAGCGGTGGAAGAATTCGTGCTGGACGAGGCAATCGAGCGCTCCGAACTCAGGGAGGTAAGCTCCGAGAGCTCCTACACGATGCATGCGACGAAGGTTCATGGCGACATCACCTTTACGCTCTAGCATTGCACGGAAAGTTTCTCTATTTGATCTGCTGTAGCGGAAGTCCTTGCTCTTGACGTTTTCGATCTGTGATTTGATGAGTTTTCGCATCTGCGGGCTCATGTGGAGACCCTTGATCTGGCAGTGCTGGAACATGCGGAAGATGCGGTTTGAATCATCCTTGAAAATGTCCGGGTTTTCCGGGTAGATGAGTCCAGCTCTGGAGTTGAAGCCATCAAACTTGGCACGTTTACGTGAAGTGTGGAATAAGCGTTTCCACGATCTTTTCTCAGTTTCCTTCTGTTCGAGTCGAAACATTTGGATGAGCGAGTTGGTGTGGTTAAAAATGTTTCGCGTGTGAGTGTAGTAGTCCCGCATGAATGCTTCACAGCGTCTTAGTATGCTCTTCTGAGGATATTTGAAATTAGTAGCGACTATGCCCTGAAGTCTAAGCGTGAGGATGTCTGTTGAGGACTGAGTGTGGTAGTGGAGTTCATTGCGGACTCGGTGTAGGAACTCAAATGCTTCGTTGATTTCTCTCAATGCGCGCTTAGTGAAAAGTCGCTCTTTGACGAGTATGTTGAGGTCACGTGTGTTGCGTTCGACTCGAGTGATCCAGAGGATATTATGGTAGTCTCTGAGTCCGCCACAGCTTTCTTTGACGTGAGGCTCTTGTAGAAATACTGTGTAAGAATATTTCTTATGCTTACTACGCCTGTCTTGGACTCGGAGGTTGAGGAATTTTTCCTTGTCCACGAGGGTGCACTTTTGCTCAAACTCGTCCTCGAAATTGAGGTATAGATCCTTGTCGCCAGTGATGAGTCTGGCGTCCATCATGGCGGTTTTAGATACTTGTTCCGCTTTAGCTTCCGCAAGACACTCAGAAATGGTGCGGGTAGCGTGACCTACTTTGAATCCTGTGTCCCAGAGCAGGTAGAGGATGTTCTGAATGAGCTCAGTGAGTTCTTTTGGCTTACTGGTGGATGGCTTATCGAGTAGGAATAAAATATCGATATCCGAGCCTGGGTTTAAATTACCACGGCCATAGCCACCTACAGCGATCATGGCGAGCCCTGAAGCTGCTTCAGGATCCGAGAGTTTCGCTACTTCGGTAGAAAATGCTAGCTGTAGAGCTCCGTCGATCAATGCTGATCGGTAACCAGAGATAGTCAAGCCGGCTGCACCTTTAGCATGTAGCTCGGCTATAATTTTATCCTCAGATTGGATGAATTTTTTGACAGCATCAGCCCTATCCTGTCTCGCTGTAGGATCGTTTAGAGAGAGTGCGAGCAAGGGAGTGAGCGCAATTTTCGTGCGCTCACGTTGGGCTTTGATGAAGTCTGACATTATATAGTTTTATAGAATAGAACCTGGTGTGTAAGCAGCAGCTTCTGGGTATTCTGCAGCTAGCTTGGCGATCTGCTTGTTGAATGCAGTGACTTGGAGACGAGCTGTTCCAGCATTTTCTTTACCTTCCGTCATGAGTGCGTTGAGCTGCTCTAGAGTGAGTGGGATGCGGTCATCGCTAGCTAGTCTTTCTACGAGATTGTTTTCACGGACTGCACCTGTGCGGAGGTCGTTGACTGTAGCTACTGCGTTTTCCTTGATTGCTTTGTGTGCTGTCTCTCTGCCTACGCCTGCTTTTACAGCTTCCATCATGATAGTAGTAGTCATGAGGAATGGTAGGTAGTGATTGTTCTCAGCTTCGATGACTGCTGGGTAAGCATCCATCTGAGAAAGGATAGTGAGGAATGTCTCGAACATACCATCACATGCGTAGAATGCATCTGGAAGCATGACGCGGCGCACTACTGAGCATGAGACATCACCTTCGTTCCATTGGTCACCAGCGAGGCCTGTAGCCATAGTGAGGTAGCCTTTGAGGATAGTTTGGAAGCCGTTGACTCTCTCGCATGAGCGTGAGTTCATCTTGTGAGGCATAGCGCTTGAACCTGTCTGGCCTTTAGCGAATCCTTCAGACGCGGTTTCGAGTCCAGCCATGAGGCGGAGTGTGCGGCTCATGGATGATGGTCCAGCTGCGAGATCTGTGAGGATAGATACTGTGCGGAAGTCTAGTGATCTTGGGTAAACCTGACCAACGTTGGTGTAAACTTCTGGGATGCCGAGGTGAGTGCAGACCTTTTGTTCTAGTAGTGATACTTTCTCTAGGTCAGAGTCGAAGAGGGAGATCTGATCCATCTGAGTTCCTACAGCTCCTTTGAGTCCACGCACTGTGTAAGTGGCAATGTGGTGATTCAGTGAGCTGAGTGCTCCTAGTAGTTCTTCGCCGAACATAGCGAGTCTTTTACCGAAGGTAGTAGGCTGAGCGGCTACGTTGTGTGTGCGAGCTGTGATGACGAGGTCTTGCCATTGCTCTGCACGCTTGCTGAGTCCTACTAGTGCGGAAATTGTTTTGTTTCTGAGAACTAGGAGTGAGCGGTATACCTGAAGCTGCTCTACGTTTTCAGTGAGGTCACGAGAAGTCATGCCCTTGTGGATGTGCTGGTGTCCAGCGAGGTCGCAGAATTCTTCGATACGAGCTTTAACATCGTGTCTAGTGATGCGCTCACGCTCCATGATTGAGCCGAGGTTTACCTGATCCTTAACTGACTCATAAGCATCGATCGCTTCTTGTGGGATGTCTAAGCCTAGGTCCTTCTGAGCTTTCATGACGGCGATCCAGAACTCACGTTCTAGGACGATGCGGCCTGATGCTGACCAGATATTAGAAATAGCGGAGGATGCGTAGCGCTCGGCGAGGACGTTAGGTATAGATGTCATGCGGCGGAGTGTGCTAGATGTTGTTAAAAATTCAAGGCTGGAGAGTGTAATTTGCATTTTTTTAAAGAATCGGCTTTACAACGGCCCCATTCTGAGTAGTTTTCGCCCTCCAAACCAAGATTTCCAACATTATGAAAGTTCTCTCATCACTAGCTTCAGCGAAGCGCCGCCACGAAGATTGCCAAGTAGTTAAGCGTAAAGGCACAGTTTACGTTATCTGCAAAACTAACCCTAAGTTCAAAGCTCGTCAGGGCTCAACTAAGGGCACTAAGCTTTCTAAGAAAGGCATCAAGTAGTAGCTCGCGTCTTGAAGACGCCTGATTAAATTAAATATTTTTAAAAGCTCTCTTACCTAACCGGTGAAGAGAGCTTTTTTCGTGTTTAAGATTGTGACTGTAATTTTGCAAAAAAGAGTTACTTGGTCCTTTTGGAAGTTAGTCGACGGGGGAGTTCCATCTTTTGCTGAAATCGGTAAAGCTGCTTCCTGGAAGCTAGCGCAAAGCAAATAGCTTTCTAGCTGGTCGTGGCATTGAGATGCAATGTAGTGCTAAAGTTGTCTCGAATGAAATTGGGTCATTATTCCAGATATAGCGCAGGGTTTAGCAGATGTCTTTCCGAGAGGTAAGTTGATCTATTAAGTTTACTTAGATTGAGTGAAGCTTGGTAGCCCTCGTCCCTAGTGGAGAGGGCTGGTAGTTGATTGAGCCTGGAGCTCTTTGAACTGGTGAGAGAGCTTGTTAGTGTGAATGACCTTGGCCGAGATCTAGCACATTTAGGCTTCCTGACATATCACGATTTACTCCGGCAGGAGTTTCTATTAGACTCCAGGTTTTGGCATTAATGTCAGCATCGAATATGCCTATTACACCGTTAGCTAAAGGTCCACCACTGTATTGAAATCTAACTCTAGAGTTAGATTCTTCTAGCACTAGGAGATTATGAAGTTCGCCTTTGAGTAGCAGTCCATCGCTTCTTTCTATTAGTAGAAGAGATGCCCCTACTGGTTGGCCTACTCCAGTGTTGTTAGTGTTTACCAATAGCTGGAATGAGGATAAAACATTTGGCTGCTGATTGCTCTGGCTTTCGCTATCATCATCACACGATGAGAATAATAAAGAAGCAGCTGTAGTCGAAGCAATAACAATACTCTGTTTGAAAAATTTTTTCATAGGGACGAGGTATAGTGTTAAGGATTTAATTCAAGTAGCTTTCGTTGAAATAATCGATATCGGCTGAGCGAAGAAGAGGAGATGAGCTAAATGCGTGGTCTGATTCATTTGAATACAAGGTCACTTTAAATTTACCTTAAGGCGGTTAAATACTTTATCTGAATTAGGCATTGTAGGCTGCACATTTACCCCTGCAGGGGTTGTTACCAAGTGCTCAGTAGGCCAATCTAGCAGGTCTGTTGAGAAGAGAATGCGATAATCAATAACCGAGGTGTCTCGCACTGGTGTGAAGTTTAACTGTATTTCAGGGTTATGCGTGTAACTAAAGATCGACCCATAATCTTTAACCAGGGGATCAAGCCCTAGGGCAAACTCCATCAAATTCACGTAACCATCTCCGTCAGGGTCATCTGATTGACCAGTGTCTAAATGACCTGACCAAGGGATGGTGCTACTCCAGAAATCATATACAGATAAGGTCTCCGTATCAAAGTCATAGGAGAAATACTCAATTTCTGCCGAATCACTCGCTCCCCAATTTGTATTGAGGGTATTGCCAATAAACTTAAATGCCGAAAATCCACCCGTCGCTGCCGGATCTACTGCGACCGAGGGTAAAGTCACCACTGCGGCTCCACCTATCGACATCTCTGACTCGATCATTCCTGTATCTAAATCGAGGGTCGCTCTTATCAGAATATTCGCAATTTGCTGCACAGATACTCCGCCATTACTGAAATCGTAAAGCGTGGTGTTTCCTGCGGTGCGGGCTTCGAGAATCAAGTTGCCTCCCGTTTCCTTGAGGCGCAATGTTCCATAGTCTGTATTATTCGTCACGTCCCGGAAGCCGAAAGCGACCATCGCTCCTGAATTACTTCCTCCGGATAAATCAAGCGAGTTCACTAAAAACTCAAGCGTTACTCGACCCGTAGTTTTGGGAGTAACCACCACGTTGTCGGATGTTCGACTGTGGTTCTTCGTGTCCTGGCTAAGTATGAGCTGACCATTACCATTGGTTGCCACCTGTGCTGAAGTTACTCCTGTCCAACTATCTCCTGAGGTTGCGAATGTGCCCTCTAACTGAGTTCCGGTTACTTCATCAAAGTGCCATTTTTCACCCATCGAGCTCGTCTGTAAGGCGATCGGTAGGATCAGGTTCACCGTGCCCGTCGCAGTCTGAGCTGCGCTATCCTGAATGGTATAAGTAAAGGTCTCTGCTCCTCCAAATCCTGCTGGAGTATCATAGTAAATATACACACCGTCAGTCACGACAGTTCCAAGGTTCGGCTGAGTTAGCGACGTGATTGTCAAAGTTCCTTCACCTTCATCATTAAGGGTCGGTTTAAAGACGCGTGTCTCGTCAGGAATCACGGTCACTTGATCGGTGTTTGCAATAATCGGGCGTGGCGTTCCAGAACTGAGTGTATGAGTGGTGTTTCCTGTGTTAGTTGTTCCATTGACAGTATTGAGGGTAGAGAACTCTCCACTCGCATCTACGGTCGATCCATTCCAGCCTGCTAGATTTTCGACTTCCACACGGTATTTATATTTCTCTCCTACAGTAGAAATGAACGAGGTGTCGATCCAGCTTGTTTGTGAAATGGGAACATAGGCCACCTCACGATAAGTATCACTTCCTCCGTTGAAATTACGCTCATCAACTCCGCTTCGGTAAATCACTGCATGAGTCGCATTCGTTGCATTTACAGTCCAGTCAAGCTGTAGAGCTTTCTCTGAAATCTGGGTTACGCTCAGTCCGCTCGGAGCAGCATCAGGAGGACTAGGTAAAGTCGTCACTCCATTGCTTACAAGAACTTCTTGCTCACTACGCCAGCTATTGGATCCAGGCTTGGGCATCTTTGCCCCCGTGCTCAAATGTTGAGTATATACTGCCTGCAGCATCTCCTCTGCTATATCTGGACGTATCTTCGACAAATCATTCTTTTCATAGGGGTCAGAAGCGAGGTGATATAGCTCGACTCGGCGCTGCACCATAAAATAAAGTAACTTGTAATCGCCCTTGCGGTAACAGGCGATAGCTGGATTTCCTGTCCCTGTGCTAGCATTGGTGAAAAAGTGAAATTGCTCATGCCGTGCCGCGTTCTCCTGTTTCGCCACAGGAAGCATAAAGCTTTTCGAGTCTACAAAACCCGTCGAAGGCGTAGCTCCCGTAATATCCGAAAAAGAGGAAGCGAAGTCAGCCCCATGCACAAAGGCATCCGTCTCACCACCGCCATCTGTTAGCCCAGGATAGTAGACTATGAGCGGAATTTTCAAACCTCCCTCATAGACCCAAGTTTTTCCCAAACGGTAGGGATAATTCGCAGTAGGATAATTACTATAGGCATTAGAGCTCCCATTGTAGCTCACTGGATCTGTAGCATCGTCTTCCTGGGATTTACTCGGAGTATTTCCACTCCCGTATGCAGAAGACGACTTCCCTCCGTGGTCCGAAGAAATGACAATGACCGTGGTTTCCGAAAGCATCTTCCCTGGGTTCAACGGGTCAGCAGTCGCAGCTAAATAATCACGCAATTCTTGCAGGCTATCATCGTATGATTTCATCATCCCCGCATAGACGCGGTTGTCCTGAATCATGCGCACTGCGGATGAGCTATCACGCTCTAGCGGACTAGCCGACTTCGGATGGTTTGCAAAACTCATTCCTGCTTTTTTAGTTGTAAAATAGGTTATATCACTGGCTTTAGCCTCTGCGGGGGTGTGCACTGCATAGTGAGCCAATGTCAGGAAAAACGGCTTTGAGTGATTTGTAATCGTATCATGAATGAAGCCCTTCGCCTTTTTCGTCAAGCGATCGGTTAAATACTCACCGCTCGCAGTCACTGCGGCTTCGCTTGGTAGCATATAGCTCGCATCATTAATAATGCTACCGTGGAGCCCGTAGGTGAAGTTTGTAGGATCTGCCGGGTCAGCTAGGGCAAAGTAACTCACTGGAGGGGCGCCCTCATGACCGGCTGCGATCTCCACATCAAACCCCTGATTAATTGGTCCTCTTAAAGATGCTCCACCCTGTGGAACGTCGTCAGAAGCTCCCATATGATATTTTCCAATGTAACAGGTGCGATAGCCTGCTGCCTGAGCGGGTGATGCATAAGTGTCACTATCTCCAGGGATTCCGCCTGCCGTTTTTAGCCCCGTAACAGGATCGAGGTAATCATTAGCATTTCCAACGACTTCGGGTCGCCAATCATACTGCCCTGTTAGAATACTCCTACGTGCCACTGCGCAACGCGGACCAGAGCAGTATGCATTATTAAACACTCTGCTATTCTCAATGATCTGATCCAGTGCAGGAGTCTCATAGAGGGTAGGTCCGTCAATCTCAGGATCGCGTAAAGCTACGATATCCTTATAGCCCATGTCATCTGCAAAAAAGAAAATCAGATTCATCTGTGCCGTGGTCGAGGCCGACACGCTCCCGCTCCATGCTGAACTCCCCGTCGCATCCTGTCTTAGCATGCGGTATTCATAGCTCTCCGAGCTCGATAACCCACGATCATAATATGCTCTATCCGCTACAGGAACTGTCGCGACTGCCGTCCAGTTGCCGCCATCCAGTTTCTCAATCACCACATCACCAGTATCCCCGGCAGTCATTCCCCAGGAGATTACGACACTCCTGGACCCCGCAGGCGTCGCCGCTGGATTAAGCGCCTCACTAGGAGCGGCTTGCAAACAAAGGGAAAGAAGCCCCGTTAAACCTATTATTGATACGAATCTCATGTTTGAGATCCTAGGAAAAGTTTCTCTTCATAAGAATCACCAACCCCAATGAAATTCACCATCATAGCAATGTAGAAACGAACGCTAAAATAATCAAATCTCAATCTAAATAGGCTGGGCGAAGAAGAGGAGAACTCCGTCTGGGTCTTCGATGTGGGCTTCTCGCATTCCGTAGGGTTGGTCGAAGGGGGCTTTGGTTTTGTAGGGGATGTTGTTTGATTCCACTAGTGCCCATAGTGCATTCACATCGGTGACTTCGATATAAATATCTGTGTGTCCACGTGTCGCATCCAGCACAGATTGGTCAGATGCGAGCATGAAGTGAATGGTATGACCGTCTTTTTCAACTACGGCGTAGTTGTCTGTAGAGATGGTCGTGTTGAATCCTAAGACGTCAGTGTAGAACGCTGTAGTCACACTGATATTCGCCACCGCTATCATTGGGGAGATTCTTTTGGTCGTGTAGCTCATAGTGTTTACTAATTAACTAATTTACTCACCCCGAGGTTCATCAAGTAGTTCTGAAACTTCTTTCTGAATCTCTTCTACTTTATCAAGCGGGATGTTGGGGTCTCGGATGATGTAGATTTCTCCAGTTTTCTTGTGTTGGTAGATGCGGAGAATGCTGGTGGGGGTTTGTTGGGTGTCAGTCTCTACGAGAAGCTTCTTGCGCTCTAGCATGAGGGCTAGAATGTAGCGGGCGTTTTCTGTGTGCTCGGCGTCGTCTTCGATGAGACGGCTGAGGATTTCTTCAGCAGATTCCTTGGTGACGACTTCTACTTTTTCTTCGGTAGCTGGTGGTTCGTAGTGAGACTGCCAGGATGAGAAGGGGTGTAGCCATTCTTCTGTGCGGTCTTTCCAGGCTTGTGCGCAGAAGTCCATGCGGAGGTAGCCGCTTTCTTCTGGGTGTGGATAGATGGCGGTGTAGAAGAGTTCCTTTATCTTGAATTTGTGCTCAGTGACAGAGCAGTGATGTGCTCTGGATTTGATGGACCAGGATTCGGGTAGCGGCATGATGAGTGGGTCTAGTTTCCGGGGAGGAGGTTCTTGATGGTCTGATAGATCGGCTGACCAGTCATGCGGCGATAGAAGAAGGTGAGGGCGATGAGGGTGAAGAGTATATTGGTCGCCCAAGCTGCTACGAATGGAGGTAGGTGACCAGATTCTCCAAGTGTGGGGAATACGGTGGAACAGAAGATCATCCCTGCGCAGAGGAAGATGGCGACAGCGACACCTCCGCCTACTCCACGACGGGTGAAGACGATGCCTAGGGGGGCTGCTAGCAAGATGATGATGAGGCAGATGAAAGGCTGGGCAAATCTGTAGTAAAGGTGGGTCTGATAGGAGCGACGGTCTGAGAGCGGGTGATCACGGTTGTTTTTGAGCCAGCTTTTGAGTCCAGGTATGCCGAGGTAGGGTGGCTTGAGTCCTGGCTTGATGATTTGGTAGGGAGTTTCTTTCCAGTCTTTGGTGATGCTGCCTTTGTGGACAGTGACTAGAGGCATTTTGTATTTAGTCTCGTTGACGAGGTCGAACGTGATTGGGTTTTTGAGTATCCAAGTTTGCTTTTCGTGTGACCAGAGCGCTTCTTCGGCAATGGTTTTACAGGTGGCTTTGTGGTCGACTAGTTCAGTGATTTCTACTGACTGGAGTGGTTCGCCCTGTGAGTGGTTGAAGGGGAATTTTCCAACAAGCCAATGTCTGGTGTCAGTTCTATTTTGGTAGGCAACTGAGGTGGCGGCAGTGAGAGCTTCGCCTTTTGCTTCACGGAGTATTTGCTCTTCTTGGCTGTCGGCATGTGGTGCCCAGTGGTAGTTGAAGATAAGGCAGATGAGGGTGCAGACGAGTCCAACTCCGACGAATGGTCTGACTAGTCTCACGACGCCTCGGCCAGTCTGGATAATGGAGACGACTTCTTGGCTTTTAGACATTTTACCCAGTGCCCACAGTAGTGAGAGCATGAGAGAGTAGGGGAGGATGAATACAATGAGAGCAGGTAGCTTAATAATGTAGTGCTTGATTATCAGTGAGCTAGCTTGTGAGGACTGCATTAGGTCGGAGAGGTTGTCCTGCACGTCTTCGAGCATCATGATGAAGAATAGCGCTCCAAAGCAGATGAGGAAACAAGTTAAGAAAATGCGAATTGAGTAGCGGTCTAGAGTATCGAGTCGGTAGTAGACGACGCTGCAGATGAAGGGCAGGAGGCACATGATTCCGAGTAGGTAAACACGGATCTGATGAGCTTGTTTATCAGAGTCTGGGTAACCAATGAATTGTGTCTCAACAGAGCTCTGCTCGTAGGGGATTAGCTGGCTAGCTACTCCGGCTCCTAAAATGAGGAGGAGGAGGGGAATGAGGTATTTCTTGTAGGCAGCCATTTTCAGATGAAGCAAAGCATGGATGATTAGTCCTTTCTGGTCAACTCTACAAAGACGTCTTCTAGTGTGCCTTTGCGGCGATGGAGTGTTCTGATCGGCCAGCCGTATTGTGAAGCTAGCTCACTAATGCGTTCACGAGTATCGGTGCCAGAGTCGCAGAGAATGTCGAGTTGGTTCCAGTCTCCTTCTAGCTCAGTAGAGGTTACTTTTTTGACATGATTGAGTCTTTCTAGTGCTCCATGGATAGTTTCGCCGTCACCTTTGATTTCTAGAGTAATTTTGCCAGCAGCACGCATGCCGTCGATGAGGTTTTGCGGAGTGTCTGAGGCTTTGATTTGTCCTCCATCGATGATTACGATGTAGTCAGCGATCATTTCGACCTCACTAAGAATGTGGCTAGAAACCAGGATGGTGTGGGTTTCACCAAGTTTTTTGATGAGCTTGCGGATGGAGCGGATCTGGTTAGGGTCGAGTCCATTAGTTGGCTCATCGAGGACGAGTAACTGAGGTTTGTTGATGAGTGCATCTGCTAGGCCTACTCTCTGACGGTAACCTTTTGAGAGGGTCTTGATCATGCGCTTACGCATGTGAGTGAGGCCGCAGGTTTCGAGGACTTCTGTTAAATGTTGGCGGGCTTTTGAGCCTTTGAGGCCTTTGAGCTGAGCTCGGAACATGAGGTATTCTTTGACTCTCATGTCGTCATAGAGTGGGACATTTTCAGGCATGTAGCCGATCTGAGCGCGAGCCTTGATTGAGTCCTTGTAGATATCGTATCCGGCGATAGATGCTGTGCCGGATGTAGGAGGGAGGTAGCCTGTTAGCATTCTAAGAGTGGTCGTTTTGCCTGCTCCGTTGGGGCCGAGGAAACCGACCACTTGGCCTTCTCCGACTTCAAATGAAAGATCATTGACTGCGGTGAAACGGCCATATTTTTTAGTTAAATTTTTGATTTCGATCATGAAATTTGATGCATTTAGTCATTGCTGGGACTTACGGTAACTCCCGACGCCATTGTTGTTTATGGAATAGATGAAGAATTAGCAAGCCAATCGTGTTTTGATGCTGGTCTTATGTAAATAAATGAAGGTCTCGATGGTATTTATAATACCGTTGACACTCATGGGAGGTTCTCTGTTGTATAAGAGCATGATAAAGACGCTGATAGCATTACTTCTAGTGCTGGGGATCAAGGCATCTGGTTTGCCTCGCTATGATGAGGTGAGCTGGCTCTGCACTCACAATTCCTATAACGCAAGTAACTCTGGATTCAGGTTTGCGAATCACACTCTGAGTATTAAAGAGCAGCTCGATACTGGAGTTAGAGCTTTCATGTTAGATGTTCACCTAGTGGATAAAAAAATAGTCCTAAGCCATGGCTCAAAAGGTCTTTCCTTTATCGGTTCTACCCCTCTGGAGGCTGAACTTAAAGTTTATCATGATTTCCTCACTAAAAATCCTGAAGCTATTGTTACGCTAATATTTGAGTCTTACGTTCCTGCTAAAGATGTGGCAGGTGTGATTTCTGCTACTGGATTAGAGAAATTCGCCCATAGTCAGGATGCTAGTAAGCCTTGGCCTTCACTAGCGGCGTTGCGTCAGTCGGGGAAGCGGCTCATTATTTTTTCAGATCGGGTTAAAGGTAAAGGTAGCCCTGCCTGGTATCATGATGTTTGGGCGCACTGCACAGAGACTCATTGGTCTAACAAGACGCCAGTAGATCTAATGGTTAATCGATCTGGGAGAGGTGATAAAGAAAACCCTCTATTTATACAAAATCACTTTCTGCAAAATCCCTTGGCGTCACCATCGCTTGCTAAAACTGTTAACAAGCTCGCTTTCTTCAAGAAGCGTCACCTCGAGTTCCAAAAAGCTTATCCTAAACGTCGGCCTAATTTCATCACCATTGATTTCTCCAGTATTGGAGATGGTCTCGCATTTGTGGATTTTCTCAACGCTAAGTAATTTTAATTATCATAACTGGCTTAAGTTTGGTGTAAAATGTGTTCTATATGTCGTTGGGGGTTAGAAAAGAGCTGTTTTTACGATTTCGGACTCACTTTTCGATTGTTGAAATTGGTCATACAGCTTGCGCGTGCCGGTATTCGATTCCTTATAAATCTGAGAAATGTGACAATTTTGTAGATGTGTTATTGACTCTTTAGCATCTGACTTCTAAGTAAATACATCTTTTACGTGAACTAGGCAAAAACTGCTTTGGACGTGGAAGCTTTTTAATTAAATCACAAAACTTATGAACTCATTTGTTTCCCCAAGACTCAATGCAGATCTTCTCGATGAGAAGTATGCGCTATGGTGCAATGACCCACGATCAGTAGACAACGAATGGTCTGCGTTTTTTGAAGGTTTCGAGCTGGGTAATGCTCAGACTAAAAAGGAAAAAGCTGAGGCAGCTGCTTCATCAGGAGCTGCGGCAGTGCCAGCAGAATCTCCTAGCACTACTACCGATGGTGATCACAATCTGAGTTTCAGAGGGAAATGTGTTAGCTTAGTCTATAACTACAGAACTTTAGGACACACACAGGCTTATATTAACCCACTACAAAAATCAGCTGAGAAGAACCCGCGTCTCGCTCTTGACCAATTCGGTCTTTCTGATGCTGATTTAGATCGTGACGCTTCTACTCAGTTCTTCCGTGGTGGTAAGAAGATGACTCTTCGAGAAATGCTTGCTGGACTTGAAGAATGCTATTCTAACAAGACTGGTTTCGAATTCATGCACATTCACAACACAGAGGTGCGTAACTGGATTCGTGGTAAAATCGAGCATCGCTTTGAGGGAATGAAGAGCGATAAGGCTCAGAAAACAAAGATATTAAATTACATCCTAGAAGCCGAACTATTTGAGGAATTCCTCGGTAAGAAGTTCCTTGGAGAGAAGCGATTCTCACTCGAAGGTGGAGAAGGAACAATGGTTCTACTTAACACTATTCTGGAGAACTGCCCTTCTAACACAGTGCAGGAAATCGAGCTAGGTATGGCTCACCGTGGACGTCTTAATGTTCTACGTAATTTCCTTAAGAAGACACTAACTACTATTCTATATGAGTTCACACCAGACTATGTGCCGGCTATCGTAGCGGGTGATGGCGATGTGAAATACCACCTCGGCTATGAGAAGGTGCGTGAGCTAAAAGATGGCAAAGTTCGTCTCAGTCTCGCTGCTAATCCATCTCACCTAGAGGCGGTTAACCCTGTGACTGAAGGTAAAGCGAGAGCTAGACAGAGACTTATCGGTGATGACGTGGAGCGCAAGAAGGTGCTACCAATCCTCATCCATGGTGACGCTGCATTCGCTGGTCAGGGCTCAGTAGCAGAGGTGCTAAACCTCTCACAGCTACCTGGATACCGCACTGGTGGAACGATCCATATCGTGATCAACAACCAGATTGGTTTCACAACGATGCCTGAAGATGCTCGTTCATCCTCTTACGCTACTGATGTGGCTAAAATGATTGAAGCACCTATTCTCCACGTTAATGGTGAATCACCAGAAGATCTTGTTTGGGCAGCTGAGTTCGCTCTTGAGTTCAGACAGAAATTCGGTCGTGACATCGTGTTAGACATGTATTGCTACCGCCGTCAGGGACACAACGAAACTGATCAGGCTGCATTCACTGCGCCACACATCTATAGAAACATCAATTCTCGTAAGACTTTTGGTCGTGCATATTTTGCACAACTCGTGGAAGAGGGAGATCTCACTCAGCAAGAAGCTGAGGCAGCGCATGCTTACATCTGGAATGAACTAGAAGTAGGTTACCAGAAGATGCTTAAGATGCAGGAAGCTGGCGATCGCTCAGCATTCAGTGGCTCTACAGCAGATCCACAACCTCCATATAGTCACTCACCAGTGAATACTGGTCTTAGCAAAGAAGTGGTTAGCCACATTGGTAAGACTCTAACAACTCTACCTGAAGGCTTCAAGATGCACCCTACATTGGCTAAGAGATTTATCCCACGTCGTCAGAAAGCGTTTGAAACTGGTCAAGGATTTGATTGGGGAATGGGTGAGGCTCTAGCTTGGGGTGGTCTACTACTAGAAGGTCATCCAGTAAGACTATCTGGTCAGGATGTTAGACGAGGAACTTTCTCTCATCGTCATGCAGTATTCTACGATGGTGATACTCGTGAGCGCTATATCCCACTAAAGAACCTCTCTGAAGATCAGGCTAAGCTATGTATCTATAACAGTCTGCTCTCTGAGTATGCTGTCCTAGGATTTGACTACGGTTACTCGCTAGAATGTCCTAACATGCTGAACATGTGGGAAGCTCAGTTTGGTGATTTCTCTAACGGTGCACAGGTGATTATTGATCAGTTCATCTCATCAGCAGAATCTAAGTGGCAAACTCCGAGTGATATCGTGATGATGCTACCACACGGCTATGAAGGAATGGGACCTGAGCACTCAAGTGCTCGACTCGAAAGATTCCTCCAGCTCTGTGCTGAGAATAACATGCAGGTCGGTAACTTTACCACACCAGCTCAGTATTTCCATGCGCTCCGTAGACAGAAGAAGCGTGCATTCAGAAAGCCATACATCATCATGACTCCTAAGAGTCTGCTCTCACGAGCAGAGGCAGTATCTCCTATCGAAGACTTCCTTGACGGAACTTGTTTCCAGGAAATCCTACCTGATATTAAATCATTCGAGAACCCTGAGAAGGTGGAACGCATTATCTTCTGTTCTGGTAAGGTCTTCTACGATCTAAATCAGTATCGTAACGAAACTGGAATCGAAAACGCAGTGATTCTCCGAGTGGAGCAGCTGTATCCTTACCATGATGAGATGGTAAAGGCGCTTGTTAGCCAATTCCCAAATGCCACGAAGCATGTGTGGTGTCAGGAAGAGCCTCAGAATATGGGCGCTTGGACATTTATCGCACCTCGTCTCATGAACTCACTCAACAGTGCGATCCGCTATGCGGGTAGACCATCCGCATCAAGCCCAGCAACAGGTGCTAAGGCGATGCATAAGCGCGGACAAAAGCAACTTGTAGAAGCTGCATTTAACGTATAGAACTACTCTTAATTAAATTTACTAAATAAAAAACATGTCATTTGAAGTAATCATACCCAATGCAGGTGAGTCGGTAACATCGGCCAACGTAGCCCAGTGGCACAAAGCTGATGGAGAAGCCGTAGCGAAAGGAGATATCCTCCTTACGATCGAGACGGACAAAGTTTCTCAAGAAATAGAAGCTGAAGCTGAAGGGACACTACAAATTGTTGTTCCCGAAGGTGAAGAAGTAGCGATTGGCACCGTAGTGGCTAAGATCGCAGGTGGCGCTGTTAGCTCAGCTCCAGTATCTACACCAGCTCCAGCTGTAGTGGCTGCACCTGTTGCCGCTGCACCTGTATCTACACCGGCACCAGTCTCAACTCCTGCGCCTGCTTCAAGTGGTAGCGGTGAGGTGATCGACGTTATTGTTCCGAATGCAGGTGAGTCAGTGACTTCTGCTAACGTAGCAAACTGGACAATTTCATCAGGTGATACTGTAACTAAGGGAGACATTCTTGTGACTCTTGAGACAGATAAAGTTTCCTCTGAACTAGAAGCAGATGCTTCAGGCACTATCGAGATTATTGTAGAAGAAGGCGAAGAAGTAGGCATCGGCGCAGTGATTGCTAAGATTACTACAGGCGCAGGGAATGCTGCATCAGCTCCAGCACCAGTAGCTGCTCCTACTCCGGTAGCAGCGCCAGTTTCAGTTGCTACACCAGCTCCGGTAGCGACTCCTGCACCAGCTAAAGTCTCAACACCAGCTCCTAAGCCAGCAGCTCCAGTAGCGGCACCGGCTGACGATAGCGGACGCACGACTCGTAAGAAGATGAGCATGCTCCGTAGAAAGATCGCTTCACACCTCGTGAACGCTCAGCAGACAGCAGCTATCCTGACTACATTTAACGAAGTGGACATGACTGAGATCATGAAGCTACGTAAAGGAGTTCAAGAAGACTTCGTCAAGAAGCATGGCTGCAAGCTAGGTTTCATGTCACTCTTCGTAAAGGCTGTGACTCAAGCTCTGAAAGATGTTCCTTCTGTGAATGGACGCATCGACGGAACAGACGTTATTCAGAACCACTTCTACGACATTGGCGTAGCAGTTGGCACTGAAAAGGGTCTCGTAGTTCCTGTTCTCCGTGATACGGATAAGAAGGGATTTGCAGAGATCGAGAAAGATATCATCGGCTATGCAGAGAAAGCTCGTGATGGTAAAATCCAGATGTCAGACCTACAGGGCGGCGTCTTCACTATCTCTAACGGTGGTGTATATGGATCACTTCTCAGCACACCTATTCTTAGCCCACCACAGAGTGGTATCCTAGGAATGCACACCATCCAGCAGCGTCCTATGGCGATCAACGGTAAGGTGGAAATCCGCCCAATGATGTATCTAGCACTCAGCTATGATCACAGACTTGTGGATGGAAAAGAAGCTGTGACATTCCTCATCAAAATCAAGGATTGCCTTGAAAATCCTACTCGCATGATGCTTGATATGTAATCCAGAATTGCTAACAATTTCCAAAGCTCTAACTGATTCGTTCGGTTAGAGCTTTTTTCTTGTTAGATCTTGTCTCAAATCGCAAATTTCAAATCTCCGATTCGGGATACTAGCGAGAGCTAGTGTTCTGCTTAAATGCTAAAATACCTGCAATCTAGGTTGACTCTCATGCTTATTCATCTAGATTCTTTATATGAAATTAAAAAATAGCGTTCGTATCTTCCGATTACTAGGGGCAATGAGTCTCGCAGTGGGAGCCACGGTATTGAGTTCATGTGTAGATCCTTACATTTATGGAAATCAACGAGGCGGTCAGCCTGGTGCAAACCGAGGAGCTGAAGCGTATAAGGCTTCTCTTGTGCAGGCTATCACTAGGGCGGATAAAATTGTTATCAAAGAGCATTCGAACCAAGCAGATTTCAGTGAAGTAGTTTCAGATATTAACTCAGCTCCCTATTATAAGTATGGCAGCACTGAGCTGACATTAGCAGAGAAGAATGGTTTGCTCAATAATGTGCAAAGAATGAGTAGCAGAGCTAAGAGTGAATACACACTGTGTGCCTTCACTCCTCACCATACGATTGAACTCTATGAGCAGGGTAGACTGGTAAGCAAAATACGTGTCTGCTACGAGTGTAGCGATGTGAAATGGAATGGAACAACTAGTCAAGTGCCGGCAGATCTTATCAATGCGCTGTCTCCTACTATCAGAAGAGCTGGATTTACCACTAATAAGAGCTGGAAGGCAGAAGCTGCTAGCCGATACACTCCGCCAAGACCCGAGCCAAAGCCAGATCCAAAGCCTACTGGCCCACCAACTGCTAAGAAAATCCCTGGCAAGCCTGGACATGTTTATAATCCATTTAATCAAAATGAAGTGGACGTAGATGGTATCCCTTCAGGCACAAAGGTGAGAGATCCTCATGATCCTGATGAGACTCATATCTTTAAAGTCCCGTAGGTCGTTCTAAGACAAATTTTCATCCACTACCTTCGTTGGTAGTGGATTTTTTTGTGGGTGGTGTTGACCTTGTGGTTGAAAACATATTAGCTTGTGCAGAGATGCCGAAGATAGAGATACTACCTGATGTTTTAGCCAGCCAAGTGGCAGCCGGTGAGGTGGTAGAACGCCCAGCCAGTGTGGTGAAGGAGATGGTGGAGAACTCGATCGATGCTGGAGCTAAACACATCGAGGTAGAGATCCAGAAAGGTGGAGCTACTCTTATTAAGATCACAGATGATGGTTGCGGCATGACGAAAGAAGATGCTCTGATGTCGCTAGAGCGTCATGCTACCAGTAAGCTGAAAAACTCTCAGCAGCTAGCTGCGATCACGACGATGGGATTCCGTGGAGAGGCTGTGCCGAGTGTGGCCAGTGTTTCTAAAATGCGCATCGCTACTCAGGAGACTAATGCGGTTGAAGGTAGTGAGATTATTATCGATGGCGGAGTGGTCAAGGATGTGCGGGTGACTGGGATGCAGTCGGGCACTGTGTTTGAGATTAAGAATCTATTTTTCAATATGCCTGCGAGGCGTAAGTTCATGCGCACCGAGAGCACTGAGTCTGCTCATGTAGAGCACCAGCTCAAGCTACATGCGCTGGCGTATCCAGAGGTGAGGTTTACGTTTAGAAAAGATGGCAGAGTCGTGTTTGATGTCCCTGCTACCAGTGATCGCAGAACGAGGATCGCTGGCTTGTCTGGTAATGATATTGGACGTTCATTGATCGAGGTTCCACATACTGAGCAGTCTAGTATGGAGGTGTTGGGTTATGTTTTGCCAGCGGAATTTGCGAGAAAGGGCAGGAGGCAACAATTTGTTTTCCTCAATGGTAGACCAGTGGAAGATGCGGCGATTAGCCGAGCTATTAAGGATGGATTTAAAGGTGCGCTTGTTGAAGGAATGAATCCGACAGCATGGCTCTGGATCTCGATGGATCCAGCGTTGGTCGATGTGAATGTCCACCCTGCAAAGAAGGAAGTGCGCTTCCATAAGCCCTACGATGTGAGGAATTTGGTGCTAACGGCAGTGGAGAACCGAGTGGTGGATATTCCTACTCAGGTAGCTCGCGGTGAGGCTAAAATTATTTCAAGAAAGAGTGGCGAAGTTGTTCCTGTTAGAAAGCCATTCTCTGAGCCAGCGTCAGCGGTAGAGATAGCTCCAGAGAAGACAGCTGTTGCTCAGAGTTTAGCTGCAGAGGTTCAAGCTAAGCCTGTTAGAGCTGAGTTTCCTCAGCCAATAGCGCAACAAGAAGAGTTAGAGGAAATCAAGGAAGAGCGACCAAGGTTTAAGATTTTAGCACAGCTGCATCGCACTTATGTGCTGATGGAAGGGGATGATGGACTTGTTCTGTTAGAGCCTAAGGCTGCAAGAGAAAGAATCGTTTATGAGCAAGTGATCGCCGCTGCGGATAGCGATGGCGTCCAGAGTCAAGGACTTTTGGTTCCTGAGGTATTAGATCTGGATAGCAGAGATTTAGATGTGGTGATGGCTAATGTGGAGAATTTTTCTGAGGCAGGGATTTCGATTGAGCCATTTGGGGGGGGCTCCATTCAGGTGAGCAGTTTGCCTGCTGTTCTGAAGCTTGAAAATCCACGAGAATTTATCACTAAGGTCATCGATGAACTGATAGAAACTCAGGGCAGTAGACGAGGTAAGCAGATCGCATTTGAAGTGTTTGCTGAAAATGTGGCTGGTAGAGCTGCTAGATATCAGCGTGTGGATCTGAGTCAGGTGAATCATCTGTTAGACGAGATGTTCCTCTGTGATCTGCCGTATTGCACACCAGATGGTCGACCTACCTTGATCCAAATTTCGATGAAGGAACTTGAGAAAAAATTTACTAGTTAATGAGTGTTCTACTGATAGTCAGAAGTGAAGTTCACAGAGAGAAGCTGCTCAAGGTCGCTGAGAAAGTGGCTCAAGCTAAAAACACGGAGCTTTATGTGTTGTTAGTTGAGGAGGCTTTGCCGAAAAATGAGGCGAAAGAGATGGAGTGGCAAGAGGTGGAGAACCGATTTGAGAGTTCTATTAAGAGTCTGAACTGCACCAAAGTATCTTTAACTGTAATCGATGATTTAAAGCCAGAAATGCTGATTTTGCAGGATGCGGAGAGTCATTCAGCGGGGCAAAAAGAAGGTGTGAATGAGCTCATGGAGGAAGTGAGCTGTGAGGTGATGGTGATCAGAATGGGGTCTAAACCTCTAGATGAGTTAGGTGAAACTGGCTTAGGCAAAATAATGGTGCCTAGCTCTGGAGGTCGTCATTCCAGGTTGGCTCTGAGGATGGCTACTCAGCTGGATTCTGAGCAGACGACTGCGCTTTTTGTGGAGCCAGATGTGGATGAAGTTTCAGAGTCAGTGGGCTTTGCTCATTTACATCGTTACATCCGTAGAGCAGGGATTTCTCTGGATGATATCCGTTGTCATGTTGAGCTAGATAATAATCCATTTAAGGGAATACGTAGAGAGGCTGAGCGTGGTGCTTATGGTCTGATTATTATCGGAGCAAGTAGCCATAGTTCCGTAAGGAGGAAATTATTCGGCACGATTCCTGATAAGCTGTTGCACGGTGACAGTGGGGTGAACATAGCCGTGGTTCGAGCTGCGACGCCGATTGGTGATCAGTTTAAGGTGAAGCTGGAGAATCTGGTCAACCTGAGTGTGCCGCAGCTATCTCGTGAAGAGCGAGTTGCTCTGTTTGATGAGATCGAGGAGAAATCTCGTTGGTCATTTGATTTTGCAGTGTTGATGATTTTAGCAACGTCGATAGCGGCTTTAGGTCTATTGGCTGATAGTGGGGCTGTGGTGATTGGAGCGATGCTAGTAGCGCCGCTCATGATGCCGCTTCTCGGTGGGGGACTTTCTCTAGTTCAGGGAAACTGGCCACTCTGGAAACGGAGTCAGAAGGCAGTGATTTTAGGTTTTTTAAGTGCTCTGGGAATCGGTATCTTGATGGGGCTAGTGGCGAAATTCCTAGGAATGCCACTGACTGCGCAACTTGCCGCTAGAGGTGAGCCTAGCACCTTGGATCTAGGTGTAGCATTCATTTCGGGAATTGCCGCGAGTTACTGTCTAGCGCGGCCTAAGCTTAGCAGTGCTTTGGCTGGTGTGGCGATTGCGGCCGCTTTGGTTCCACCGATTGCGACGACTGGTATCTGTATCGCTCTAGGAGATTTCGCAGTGGCTCAGGGTGCTGCATTACTTTTCGGAACGAACGTGGTGGCGATTGTGTTCGGTGCAGCGATGAATTTCTACCTAGCTGGAATCCGTGGTAAAAAAGCGGCTGATGGTGTTTGGTCGAAACGATTCCTTATTGTCTTCGCTCTGATGATGGCTGGATTAGTTGTTCCATTGACTTCAGCGTTGATTGGTCGAATTGCTGGTCCGCAGGAGGTTGAGAATGTGCTGATAGAAAAAGGTGAAGACCTAGGCGTCACGATCAAGAGAGTGCGCCGTGGTGCTTATGAAGATGGCTTGCAAGTCATCGAGCTGAGCGTAGAGGCTCCTGCTCCGTTGAGCCAAGAGACACTGCAGATTCTTAAATCTAGCATTGAGGCCAAGCTAGGTGAGAAAGTGAAAATCAAGGTCAGGACGATCTTGGTGGATCAGCTTTAGAAAACTACTCAGCTGAAATGCCTGCGATTGTGACGGTAAGGCAGATGATGGCTAAGACTGAGAATAGAATAGCGTTGAGGAGATGTGTCTTCTTTTCCTTAATGACAGCGAGAGCTACTATGCACTGTAGGAAGTAGTAGAAGGCAAATGCTCTGGATGCGTAGGCGATGATCTGATTCACATCAGCTATCCATGTGAGGGCTACGGTGAGCAGGAGGATCATCAGATAAGCGTAGCGAATCGGGATCTTGTTGTGAGTGATTTCCTCAATGAGTCCACCCGCACCTTCATTATCGGCTACAGCTGCGGTAAATTGGCTACCAATGGCGGCTATCACGATAAGTATCGGTAGGATCGTGGCCACTGGTCTAACGAGCTCTATAATGGCTGTGACATCGCCAGACATGCCTGGCTGGAATAGGACGGTGATGAGTGAGAGAAAGATGATATAGATGATGCTAGAGATGATCTGTGCCCAGCGCATGGTCTTGATGCGTTCTTCTGCTGAGTGTGTATCACCAAGGTAACGTGAAGTTTCAAAACCCTGCACTACGATAAGAAGTCCTAGGAGAATACGAATATCTGTGAGGTCTATCTCAGTGGAAACTGCTGGTAGTTTCCAGTCGCCAGTTGAGAAGAGTGAAACATTGTAGTAAGCTAATGCGATAATGAGTGACGCAATCATCGCTAGATTGAGGGCAACGGCATATTTTTCGATAGACTCTAGGATAGATAAGCCCTTCCAGATGCCGATAAGACCAATCGTTGTGAGGAGGCCAGTTGTTACAAGGTTAGCAGTTATTTCTGAGTTGATGCCTAACCTAGAGAGCAAAAAGGCAGAGAGCAGCTGCAGATAAAAGGTGATGGAGATAAAGTAAGCTAGGGCTAGGAAGATCTGTGAAGTCTTGGCTATCTTCTTAGCCTTACTTGGATGGTTGGCAATGGGCTCAAAGTGCTGAATGTTGTAGCGAATTACGGAGCCTAGACCATAGGCTATGATTAAAAGCCCTAGCATGCAGAAGGTGGCATAGTAGCCGACGATGCCACCTAGAAGCGGTGCGCTTACTAAAAATCCGCTGCCCATGATAGAGGCGAGGGGAGTGATCGTTGCTTTCCATGCAGTGGAGTTTCGTAGTCGTTTAGAAAATGACAAGTAAACTGCGATAGCTAGCGTGAAGAGGATGATCGTGATGTTCAACATAACAGAACACTTCTATACGATGGACTGAGAGGTGAAGAAACAAAAAACCGCACATGCCAGTGGCAAGTGCGGTTTGAAATTGTTTTGGTTGAATCAGTGATTCAACTCAGAGGACTATAGACCTGTTACAGTGATTCCCATCTGGCGACAAGTTCCTGCGAGGATCTTGCATGCTGCTTCAGGGTCGTTTGCGTTAAGGTCAGGCATCTTGATCGCTACTACTTCGAGGAGTTGCTCTTTAGTAAGAGTCGCAACCTTGATCTTGTTAGGCTCACCAGAACCAGACTTGAGTCCAGCTGCCTTCTTAAGAAGAACTGCTGCTGGTGGCTGCTTAGTGATGAATGTGAATGAGCTGTCCTTGTAAACTGTGATTTCAACTGGAAGGAGATCTCCTGCCTTAGCCTGTGTTTGGGCGTTGAAGTCCTTACAGAAGGCCATGATGTTTACACCTGCTTGACCGAGTGCTGGGCCTACTGGTGGAGATGGATTTGCTTGTCCAGCGTTGATCTGGAGTTTAAGAACTTGTTTGATTTCTTTAGCCATGGTTTTGCTAATTGTTAGTATTTGTTGTGGTTAATGATTCCGCAATTTGCGGCTACATAAGTGATTGTTGTGAGGTAAATAAGTTGGCTTATTCGCCAGCTTCTACCTGCCAAAATTCGAGGTCTACTGGTGTAGCACGACCAAAGATGGTCACTGACACGCGTAGTTTGCCTTTTTCTTCGTCTATTTCTTCCACGATGCCTGTCTGGCTCTGGAATGGACCGTCTGCTACCTTGACTTCGTCTCCCACTTGGAAGGCGACTGCTGGGCGGACGTTTTCTTCACGCTCCTTGATCTGAGCGAGCATTGCATCCACTTCACGTTGACGCATAGGGATTGGTTCATTCTTAGTTCCTGCGAATCCGATGATGCCATCAGTTTCTTTCATGAAATACCAAGTGTTCTCAACGAGCTGATGATCCTCTGTGTAGAGGTTCATGTTTACGATGATGTAACCTGGGTAGAATTTACGCTTAGATTCAGTTTTCTTACCTCGCTTAACTTCAGAGATGACTTCTTGAGGAACGAGAACTTCGTAAATGAAGTCGCCCATTTCTTCTGCTTCTACCATACGCAAGATACGGTCACGAACGCGTTGTTCTTGACCTGAGAGCACATGCACTACATACCATTGCTTGTTTGCTGGTGGAATAATTGCCATCTGATTAGTTTAAATTATCGATTATAAGAGTATTGAGAAAAGTTTCTAGAGACTAGAAGAGTTCTGAGACGAACTTAATAGCGCTAGAAAGTAGAAGATCAGAGACTGCAACAAAGCCGCCTAGAAGGACAATAGCGATCATGACTACCACTGTGGAGTCGACGAGCTCTTTGTATTTCTTGAAGCCTTTAGCTTTTGGATCTGAATCCCATGGCCATGTGGCCTTACGGAGTTCACCTCTTACTTCGCCGATGAATGTTGAAATCTTCTGAAACATGTTTATTTATTATTAATTTTTGAAGGAGTGGCAGGGCCGGAGAGACTCGAACTCACAACCAATGGTTTTGGAAACCACTACTCTACCAATTGAGCTACGGCCCTGTTTATGATTACTACTCCTTACAGTGTTTCCACGTTCACATTGCTGTGTCAGTGGGCAGTCCTTTTAGTGCGAATGTGGGGCACTTCAAGCTTTAAAACTCAAAGCACCCCAGAAATCCAGCTTTTAGCATCCTAAGAGGCTAAAACCTAGCGCATTAAAAAAATTGAATTTAGTCGTGGATTTCAGCTACACGGCCAGCTCCAACTGTGCGTCCACCTTCACGGATAGCAAAGCGCATGCGCTTCTCCATCGCGATCTTAGTGATGAGCTCAACTTCCATTTGAACGTT
>CAKZNV010000163.1 GCA_937132085.1 uncultured Rubritalea sp.
CATGCACAAAGGTGTCACTCTCCTCACGGATCAAAACCTTCTGCGATCTCTTCTCAGCGTCCATTAGGATTACATTGTTCTTACCGAACCCTCTCTCCACATACCGAAACGTAAGTTGATTATGACCTCTCCATTTATAATCAGCTAGTTTGAAGTGGTTGCTGATAAAAGCATGATCAGCAACCATAGGCTCACTACCGTCTACATAAATAATTATGGGTTGAAATTGATCCAGCACATCTCCTGGTTTATCATAACGAAATGTATGTAATTTAGGCTGTAACTGATCTTTGGGGCTACTCTCTACGATAGTGATCTTCCTTCTCTGGCCTATTGTGTTTTTCTGAGTAACAAATCTACTAGAATCAGGTGACCAAACCACCATTTGATACTGAAGCTTACTGGTGCCATCATTTGTAGAATAAACTTCCTTCTTGGTCTTCTGATTGATGACAACAAGATTGTTATCTTTGAAAACTACCTTCCAGTTCTTATCTGGTGAGACCTTGGAATAATGGTTACGACTTGGTTTCTTGACCGATATCTTCTTCGCTCTTGAATAGTCTTGTTTACTGATACTCGTCTTGCTTTTCGTTTTCGGGTCTAATTTAAAGTAACGATTTCCCCTATCCTCAAACCACTGATAATAATACTGACCATCGACCCATTTACCTTTCAAAGTATCGTTTTTTAGTAAGCCTCGATACTTTAAATATAAATCGTTAGATTCTTTTATAAATTTCTCCTTTTCTGATAGAGTAGTTGCCTTTGTTTCCTGGGCTAACAGCGTTGAACACAAAGCTATCCAGCATAGTGATAAAGTAAGGATACTTAGTTTCGAAAATCTATTACTCATAAAAATCATACGCTACCTTGAACGTCTTCTTACAGCGAATCTAAGGAATAAACGACAACTCTGCTGAAAACTCATTCAGCACTAATTGATCAGCCAGTTAGCTTATCTAATCGCCAATTTATCGTCCACAGCTTGACTACCATCTAACAGATTAGCAACTAATTGCCCAGTCACAGGACCTAAGCTGAGTCCCATCATAGCATGACCAGTTGCAATAACTACATTGTCATGACCAGGCATCAATCCAATGTATGGAAGACCATCTGGTGAACAAGGTCTTAAACCAGCCCATGGCTTCACGTCCTTAAAGTCTGCGTCTTTGAACTCTGGATAATATTGTTTCACTGACTTGACGATACCCTGCACACGTCGAGGATTTATAGAAAGATTATTGCCTCCTACTTCCATCGTTCCTGCTACTCTTAGTGAACCATTAATAGGCGTCACTGCCACCTTCGCTTCTGCGAAAATGCTACATAAATTTGGTAACTGCACTGGGTTTTCAAGAGTTAAAGAATATCCCTTCCCAGCCTGTAAACAGAGCTTATTACCTAAGCCTTTTGTCAGCCCAGGAGTCCACGCACCACCTGCAATAACCACCTTCTTCGCTGCTAGTCTCTCACCGTCTTTTAAAACGACTCCACTCACCTCACCCGAGTTCTTCACCCAGCTCACGACCTCTGCTTCATAACGTATTTCACCACCAGACTCTTTGATTCTGCGGCGCATTACGTCCATGAGCTTATTAGGATCTAGGTGACAGTCTTGCTCAAACCATACGCCTCCTTTGACATCCATTTTAATAGCAGGATCTAATTCAGCAATGCGTTTAGAATCGCAAATTTCAGCTCTGACACCGAGTTCGTTAGCCATCACAGCCACCTCTGATTCTGCATCCAGACCTTTCTGAGTATTACACAGCATCAGTAATCCTTTCTTCACTAGACCAATGTCATCGTTGCTCTGAATCTCTTCAAATAACGATCTACTCTCTAGACTAAGGTCAGCTAACAATTGCTTCACATTTTCCGTGTGCTTCTCATTGGCATGACGCCAGAACTTGATCCCCCAGTTCATAAGGTCTAGGCTAGGTCTAGGCTTCACGTAAAATGGACTCTCTGGATTCATCATCCATTTCATCCCTTTAGAAATCATTCCTGGTGCCGCGAGCGGGATGAAATGGCTAGGAACAATCATGCCTGCATTTCCAAATGAACAGCCCTTCGTCTGCTCTTCGTCACGATCTATGACCAATACATTCATCCCACGTTTAGTTGCGTAGTATGCGGCACTCAGCCCCACTATCCCTCCACCCACAATAATCACACGGTCATTTTTCATGAGCGGATGCTAGCACCCTAATTTCCCGCTGTCTTGATAGTTTTCAGAGGAATAGTTGCTATTCCAGCTTAGAATAGATTAAGTTATTCTCTTTATTGATTAAAAACTGATTGCTCAACCGCTGATCCCCCTCCAACATACCACACAATGAACGCCGCTTCCACAGACACACAGTCACTAACCAGCACGAAGCTCGACCTTCCGTGGACAGTCATCGTCTATGATGATCCTGTCAACCTAATGCAATACGTCACCATGGTCTTCAAAAAAGTCTTTGGCTATTCAGAGGAGAAAGCCACCGCACTTATGAAACAAGTCCATCTCAAAGGACGCTCACTAGTCTGGTCTGGCGAAAAAGAAAAAGCAGAGTTCTATGTTCAGCAACTCCACTCATATCAACTTAACGCATCCATGGAAAAAGAATCATGAAAATGGCACCCACACTCGAAGGCGGTCTCCGGATCGATGCTGATAGTCTCACCGACTGGATGATACTAGAACTCATCTGCGCAGACGCTTCCCGCTTACCCGGCCCACCACTTTACGATCAACTCTCGTCTAGAATGGAACAAGATGACGACTGGAAAGAATTTGTCGTTCCAGACATCGTGACTCAGTTTCAAGACCAGATCACTCACATTTCAAGAGCCATCTCATCGGCACCAAAAGATGAAGAGCACTCTGGCTCATTATTCATCCACAAAGACGACTCCATGATCTGGTATGGTGCGGTCAACCAAGCTCGCCTATCACTAGAAAAGCAATACGACCTCAGCATGCACGAAATCCTAGAGACAGAAAAAGCCCTAGATGACCTAGAGCCAGAACTACGCTCTGCAGTAATCCGCAATCAATTCTACTGTGCCATTCAGTCCGCTCTGCTCGACTACGTCTTGTAGCCGAATTACCATCGGGAATCCTTGCAAATTTCTTGAAATATTTCATCTTCATTTCAGCACCTAAAAGAATACGCCAGTAACGCATGTCCAAATCTAACATCCATCTCATCTACGGCACCGACGACGGAGCTGTAGCAGAAGCCGCCATCAAGCTTTTCAACAAACTCAAGCCTGATGGAGGAGAAGACTTCGCCAATGACATCATCGATGGTAATGCCGACAATGCAGAACACGCTCACCAAATCTCCTCAGAAACTATTCAAGCTCTACTTACTCTACCATTCTTCGGTGGAGCAAAAGTAGTCTGGCTAAAGCGTGCTACCTTCATGGGAACTGACCGCACTAGTGAAGCTGCTAGAGCGAAAGAAGGTGTAGAAAACTTATTAGACATCCTAGAAAAAGGCATTGGCGAAGACGTCATCTTCCTCATCTCCGCCACTCAGATTTATAAATCTCGTAGGTTCTATAAATTCCTCGCTAAAAACGCGGAAGTTAAGGAATACAACAAGCTAGACACCTCAAAAGAAGGTTGGGAAGAACAGGTAGCCCTCATGGTAGAAAAACGCTGTGTGGCTCACGGACTCAGTTTCGAAAGCGACGCCTTAGATCTCTTCGTGACACTCGCTGGAGAAGACACCAGACAGATCGCTAATGAGCTCGAAAAGCTCGATCTCTACTTAGGAAAAGAACGTCGCACTATCTCGATTGATGATGTCCGTAAGATCGTCCCGCTTTCACGAGCTGGAGTCATCTTTGAAATTGGTAGTGCTATTCAGAAATGTGATGGTGAGCGAGCTCTAGAGCTTATCGACCAACAGCTAGCTCGTGGCGAATCAGCGATCGCTATTCTCAGAGCATCACTCATCCCAACTATCCGAAACCTCTTCATGGCCAAAGCCGTCATCGAGATGTTCCCCGGTCAGAACATCAACCGATTTAATTTCGCAAAACTCCTCAACAATATCCCAAGTAATGAAACCCTCTGGCTTCCTCAGAAGAAAGCTGGTGGTGTGAATACTTGGGGACTAGCCTTCGCTGTAGACCCGAGCAAAGCCTTTCCAATGGCAGCTCTTAAGCGTGCGATGAATGCAGTGTTAGAGGCAGACCTCGCACTCGTTACTTCACAGCTAGATCACCGCATGGTGCTCCACAGATTAGTCGTAGAACTCATCGCTAGTTCCTTTAAAAACCTACAACGTAAAGTAAGCTAGAACCACTTCATTTTTACTATGAAAACACTCGTCATCTCACTTCTAATCGGCATCGCAGCTGGCTTGCTAGGTGCTCTCTGTGGTGTAGGTGGCGGCATTGTAATGGTTCCAGCCTTCGCAGCTCTCGGCTTAGGTCATAAAAACGCTATTGCTACTTCGCTAGCTGTAATTGTAATCACTGCTCTAGTAGCGACTATCAATAATTCCCGCACCGAAAACCTTATCGATTGGCGTATTGTAGCCCTTACCGGAATAGGCGCCGCTGCAGCCGCTTGGTGGGGAACAGACCTCATGCAGCATCTTAAATCCCCCACTTTGAATAAGATCTTCGCTATCACATTGATCACCTTCGGAGTGAAAATGCTCTTCACTAAATCATAATCAATCACCTACGATCATGACTGAAGAAAACATTTATCAAACACCTCAATCAGAGGTTAAGGCTGATATTGAAGCAGATTCTGAAGTAAGACTCTGGCTACCTCAGGCTAAAATGTTAGCGGAACAAGGTAAATCTGAGGTGACGATCCGTCAGTTCTTTAAAGGCAAAGGCATCGATGAATCATTGGTCGAACAAGCAACTCAGTTTGCCTTCCAAGCAGGCAAAAAAGCGGATAAGAAAGGCAAGCGCCCCTACTTTGTTTTAGGCAGTGTTCTCATCATCATTTCTCTTGGCTGGATTCTCTACACTTACATATGCTACCAAGCCTTCTTCTGGCTCCCCTTAATTTTAACAGGAATTGGATTCGGACTTATCAATGGCACCTACCTTCGAGACAAAAAATAAATTATTTCTATGAAACAACCAGTGATCATTCTCGTTTATACTCAAATGGCAGCCAATATCGGCATGTGTGCCAGAGCTATGCTAAACTGTGGACTGACGGAGCTTCGACTCGTTGCACCTAGAGATGGATGGCCTAATCCTGACGCCATTTCTCCAGCCACTGATGCCAAACACATCATCGAGAATGCCAAAATCTACCCCACTCTCCAAGAAGCTGTAGCCGACTGCAATCAAGTCTACGCGGCCACAGCAAGAATTCGTCACCTCAATACCCCAGCAGTCACGGCTACCGAGGCTGCGGCAGAGATTCACCAACATTCCCAGAATGATGACTACCAAGCAGCTATACTTTTTGGCCCTGAAGCTTCAGGCTTAGATAATGACTCAATGTCTCACGCTGACCGACTCATGCACTACCCGATGAATCCGAACTACACGTCTCTTAACCTAGCACAAGCCGTGCTACTATTCTCATGGGAATGGTGGAAATCCAGACCTGATGCGACTCATAGCTACGAAGATACTTGGCAACCAGCGCCGAGAGAAGAACTCGATTTTTTTATTCAGCGACTAGAGAACGAACTAGAAGCATCTGGATTTTTCCAAAATCCACTAAAAAAGCCCACTACCATGAAGAAGCTCCGCACCTTCTTCAATCGCTCTAAGCCCAGCAGTCAAGAAGTTCGCAGCCTACAGGGCATCATCACAGCGCTTAAGAACAAGTCATCTTAGGAATCTCATGAAAGCCTTTCTACTTATCTTCTTATTTCTCGTCTCATGCTCTGAGAGTAACAATGAAAATACGATAGATTATAAGCATCTGGTTCTGCCTGATACAGCCACTTTGAACTACGTTGAACAGTTAAAGCAACGTCCAATCAAGCATGTGGAGTTCACTAATTTATCCGCCCACAACGCTCTCAGACACACCTGGGACAAGCTATCGAGTAAGAAAGGAAACTACTCCAACCTAATATTCTTTGGAGATATTGCCCCAGCAAAACTAGTGACGATCAATGCAAACTCTACCAACATGGTAAGCTGCTTAGAAGACATCTGTGACCAGACTGGGCTAAAGTGGACAATCTATTTCTACTCAGGTGAGCTCAATTACCCGATGATCGTCCTAGGGTCTGAACAGATGATCCTGAGCTACAAAGATTCTAAAATAAACGTGCATCGCAACACTAAGTAAGAGTTTTAGGTAAGGTCACACCTACTTCACTTCCATCTAGATAGAAGACACTCGTTGGTTCTGGTTCGATTGCCTTAGCCCAGTCCTCTCCATAGAGCGCTTCTAGATCTATATTTATCTTCACCTCTTTAAGATTTCTGAGTTTCCAGTTTCTGTGTTCTATCTCAAATACTAGAGTTTTATTTTTGGGCATTTCTTTATAGGCGAAGAAATTATCACCGATAAATTCCTCTTCACTGCCTACATCCCATGCTCCTAGTTCCGTGCTGAATTTTGCATCTACAAAATTCCCTTCACCCCAAGCATAGCTGACCATCTCATCATCGCAGCTAGCAATCACTGGCATGACGTGGAAATTTTCCTTAAACACCATATTCGCCACCAGTGCTGGTAATTTGTGAGGAATGATTTCTTTGATGAATACAACTCCTCTATCAGTCTTTTCAGTGCTATTAATTTTCTTCTTCACATAGATCCGTAGGTTTATCTCATTAAACTCTCGATACAAAGGCATCGGAATCCCCATGATTTTAGTCTTACAGAATTTAAAGGCCACCACACTTACGTAAGCATTTCCTTCGTAGAGATCGAGCTCGCATCCTGTTGGAACGAATCTCTCTGCCCATTCTTTGTCCACTCGATAATTTACCATTACCAAGTCCTCCCAACGTGCTTTCATGAAACTCTTCATTGTTTTATTTGTTCTGTAGTTTCGATATATACTGAAAATACAGAATTGTAAACATAATAAAGAATCAATGTTTATGACTGAAAACTAGCCAATAATAAAAATAATTAGCGATGCCACATCTGATCTTTGACACTTCCACCAATAGCAACTATATAACCTGCGAAATGACAACTAAACGCATCCTCGTATCTGATCCTATTTCTGAAAAAGGAGTAGACGCTATCAACGCTCATCCTGATCTAACAGCAGACTTTAAAACTGGTCTATCTCCAGAAGAACTCATCTCTATCATCGGCGAATACGATGGTCTAGTTGTGCGTTCTCAAACTAAAGTAACTAGAGAAGTCCTCGAAGCAGCTACTAAGCTTCAAGTTATTGGCCGTGCTGGCGTAGGTGTGGATAACATCGACCGTGAAGCAGCTACTGATAACGGAGTAATCGTAATGAACACTCCTACTGGTAACACCATTTCAACAGCTGAACTAGCATTCACACTCATGCTCTCAACAGCAAGAAACATTTCTCACGGCCACGCTGGAGTCATCGCTGGTGACTTCCCTGCTGCTCGTAAAGCATTCAAAGGTATCGAACTCAACGAAAAGAGACTCGCTGTCATCGGCATGGGCCGCATCGGCTCAGAGTTTGCCAAGCGTGCTCAAGCATTCAACATGGATGTAGTCGCTTACGACCCTTACCTCACTCCAGCTCGTGCTGAGCAACTAAAGGTAGAACTTGCTGAAACTCCTGATGAAGCCCTTAAAGGCGCAGATGTAGTTACTCTTCACGTTCCATTGATCGATCAAACTAAACACATTC
Source organism: uncultured Rubritalea sp. (assembly GCA_937132085.1). Taxonomy (GTDB): domain Bacteria; phylum Verrucomicrobiota; class Verrucomicrobiia; order Verrucomicrobiales; family Akkermansiaceae; genus Rubritalea. The sequence continues at coordinate 7,797 of CAKZNV010000163.1, forward strand.
TCAATGAAGAGCGTCTCGCTCTCATGAACAAAGGCGCTATCGTAGTAAACTGCGCTCGTGGTGGACTCATCGACGAAGTAGCTCTTAAGGCTGCGATCGATTCAGGTCACATAGCAGGTTGCGGACTCGATGTATTCGAGGAAGAGCCTCCATCAGCGGATCACCCACTCTTCACACTAGGCAAGCACACAGCATTCACCCCTCACCTCGGAGCATCTACTAATGAAGCTCAAGAGAACGTAGGAATCCAAGTTGCTGAACAAGTGCGTGACTTCCTCACTACTGGTGAGATCCGCAATGCGATCAACATGCCATCACTCGATGCTGCTGCTCTCGCAGAAGTAGGCCACTATCTCGATCTTGCGACTTCACTCGGCAAGTTCCTAGCTAAGCTCGGACCTGTTAATCCAGATTCACTCCGCGTTTCCTACCACGGCGACATTGCTCAGAAGGACACAGCTCTCATTTCACGCACCGCACTAACAGGTTACCTTGAAGCCGCTCGTGCAGACGGTCAGGTAAATATAGTCAATGCGACTGCGATAGCTAAGGACATGGGACTCAATCTCACTGAAACTACTATCCACGCAGCTACTGAGTTCTCAGAACTCATGGTAGTAGAGCTTAACAAAGATGGTAAGAAATTCCGCGTTGCTGGAACGATCATCGGTAAGTCAGCTCGCATCGTAGAGATCGACAAACTATTCGTAGACATCAATATCAAAGGCATCTTCCTCGTTGTGCGCAACGACGACTCCCCAGGTATCGTAGGACACGTAGGAACAGTCCTCGGAACAAACAGCTTGAACATCGCTAACCTCTCACTTGCTCGTAACAAATCAGAAGGTAATGCACTCAATGTGATCGAACTCGATTCCACTCCAACAGCAGATGTGCTCACAGAGCTAGCGAGTCACAAAGGCATCATTTCAGTGACAACAGTAGAAGTTTAAAATATCTACAGAAAAAGATTGCAAGATCGTCACGTGGATACTAGTTTTTCGCCGACGTGAGAGCCAATCTTTTGGAGATCACAGACAAGTGCATGATTAGCTCAGTTGGTAGAGCAATACCTTGACATGGTAGAGGTCACTGGTTCAAATCCAGTATCGTGCACCATTATTTTTAAAGGACTTACGAGAAATCGTAAGTCCTTTTTTCTTACTAGAAGACTTGAAATTCGCCACTAAATCGCCACTATTCGCCACTATTATTCTCGTCAAAGCACCAGTTTTTTGACATATTTCCCCCATGGGAAGAAAGGCAACATTAGAAGCAAGCTATGATTCGAGTAAAAAACTATGGTGTATTTCTATCCCAGCACGCTTTTCTAGCACGGCTAAAAGGCAACGAGAATATTTCAAAACCAAGAAAAAAGCTGATTCAAGAACCAAAGCCTTGAAAACGATGGAAAAGGAGTGCGAGGGTATGTCGCGCCATGTCAGCACTAATCTTATAGAAGATGCTGTATACTGTGATCAAATGGCTCAAATTTATGGATTCTCTGGCTTGAAAGAAGCTTTTCAAACATGGGCTCAGAATGCTGACACGGAGAAAGCCACACCTACACTTAATGAGCTAATCCAAGCTTACGAAAGCGCCAACAGCAGCAATTGGTCCGAACGATACATTTCCTGTAGATGGAAAACATTTACTAATCATGTTGAGGACTTGCTTGAGACTCAAATATCTGATCTAGATTTTGAGTTCTGGCAAAGCTGGCTAAACAAATGGAGAGTCTATAAAGTGGGTATTCCCAAAAAACGGAAAAACTTTCCTGACATCAAGAGTTCAGAAACTCAAAATAATTTTGTATCCACTCTCCGAGCCGTGTTTTCCCAACCTCTTGCACGAAGAACCTATCCAGAAAACCCGATCTTAGACATAAAGCCTGTTTACAACCTTTCTGATCAAGAAATCTGCGTATTCTCACCAAAAGAGGCCCAAGTTCTTTTAGATACAGCATGGAAACATGATAAAGAAATGATCCCATTTATAGCTACTGGCATTTTCTGCGGAGCTAGACCCGAATCAGAACTTTCTATTTTGACATGGGAAGACTTCAATTGGGAAGAAGACTGGATACTAGTCAAATCACCCAAAACACGTAGAAAAGGCATTAACAAACGCTACGTTCCCCTCTCAAACAATCTAAAGCTCTGGTTAACACCTTGGAAAAAGGCCTCTGGCTTGATCAGAGTCGAATCAAATCATCGCCGAAGACTAGAATCAATTAGAGCCAAGGCAGGATTAATATTGGCAAAACCAACTAAAGAAAAGCAAAAGCTCGATAACCGCTCTTTAATGAAACTCTTCCCTTGGGGAGCAGACATCATGCGCCATACCTATGGGTCATACTTAGAAGCTGAGTGCAGACATACTAAAAATGGCAAAAGCACCGTCATGGCTAATATGGGGCACTCAAACCTAAAAACCTTTGAGCAATACTACCTCAATAGCCGAACTCCAAAACAAGCAGCAGAATTCTGGAATATTACACCACCATCCACCCAAAAACATCAACAATAAAATTCTCACTCCAACAGGCAGGACAATACTATGAATAGAAAACAAAAAGCGAAGAGATTCAAAAAGGAAGATAATATTTATAGGCCTATGACTCCTCATGAATCTCGACTGGCATCTTATACTTGTCCTTCTGTCCCTCCTGAAGATTCGCTAGAAGGCTTCATTCTCAAACGAAAAATGGAGAAAGACATTGGATTCAAAATATTAATGAGAAAAATTGAAGCAGACATAAATTTCATTAGAATAGAAGCGGCATTGGGAGGTTCAGGACTATATATGTCCAAGCTTCTGAGAGGATATATTCATGAGTTCTATCACCGCTTCAATACATGTGGACCGAAAGGCTTCCCCCTTTCCTTCAACATATTGGAAGCATTTTTCAACTTCGAGCATCTTCCGGCTCCATTCAAACTCCATAGAGAGTATGAACATCTGTTGAAGTTAGAAGATTTTCTTATTTGGGGACAAAAAAAAGGGTTCTCAAATCCTCTCCTTGAAATTTCATCGCTCTTAAAAGAAGGTGAAATTTACTCATTCAACTTTCTACCGAACTCACACACTTTCAACCAGAGGAATGAAACTGACTTTGTTATTGCTGGAATTTCGATCGTTAGGCACGAACATGAACTATCTTGCGTTCTTCTGACTGGCGAAAGCCCCCCTTCTCTTCAGCCTAATTGCGATACCGATATGGCTACATACGAAGGCATGCCTGCTGAAAAGGAAAATCTGAAAATTGACCCCACACTAACTGAAGAAGATAGTTTACTTGAAGGCTATCCAGATCATGGCAGGGTTATACTCCTTAGTCGTATTAATCTTGCGTCAAGCACGCACGACGTGCGATATATACTTCGAGATCTAGGTAATAGCTATTCTGTATCCACAGATGATCCTTCTGGTCTTGAAGACTTAAATGCTGACGATAGAGAAAGCTTACTCACGAATTCTCAATCTGTTATTGAAAATTACTCCGAGCTTTTCTCCTTGTTTCTCACACTCATTCAAATACCAATTTATCTACATGATAGACAATCCGACGTTACCTCTTTCGATGTGTTTACTGAATATGGCAGTGAGAAAACTATGCCATCTTTACGTAAGCAACTCAAAGACTGGCAAAAAGAGATTGATAAAACAAAATCTATCAACGGTCTTACAATTTGGGAAGATGATGACCCATACACTTTAGAAGTCAGCCCTCCTGATATTATTTTTGAAACAACTGGATACTGGAAACCTCTCTCTAACAATCAATTCGGTGTTGATGCACATGGAAACACTATTGCAGGGAAAACGTGGGTTAGCAGAAAGGACAGTTGGGAAACTCCTCCTCCCGAAAGCTTTTTTATTCGTAAGCGCACTCCAATTACCGAAGGAGACAACCCAGGACATATCTACATTATGCGTAGCCCTTCTCATGAACCAGACATTTACAAAATAGGCCTAACTACAAATGAACCAAAAGACCGTGCTAAGCAGCTCAACAAGACCGCTACACCACTCCCCTTTGAGGTAATTGCTTCATGGCAAGTTGGAGACTGTAAATCAGCCGAAGCAGAGATACATCGCCTTTTAGAGGCTCGAAGGATCAACCCACGTAGAGAATTTTTCCACGCTCCTCTTCAGGAAATAATTCAGATAGTGTCTAGTGTTTGTAATCTCGCTTAGCTAGAAACCATTAATATGAATTTAAATACGTTCCATCCTCTCCAGCACCTCTAGTAGATTAATCTTACGAATAACATACTTTTTGCCCAGTTTGAAGACTTTCCCATCCACCTCCTTAAGTTTCTTCTTCATCGTATCTATAGAAACTCCAGTTTGTGAGCTAAGATCATCTAGAAACACCAAATCTACTAAATCATCTAAGGGCTTCTCTTGAATTATCTGATGCTCTACTTGTATGCGTAACTGATCTAAATCACTCACCAATGTTGCTATTTTCTCCAGAGGTGGAAGCTTCTCAGTTTTCTCTTTCGTCGTAACCATCTACTCATTATACGAATCTAAACAGAGATATCTCCAAATTTAGTAGTCACTCAGTTCGGTATAATTTATGATCTAGAGTCTACACTTTCTATAGCCGCACTAACACGAGTAAGCGTGTTTTCCCACGTTTCCATAGCGTCCGTGTCCGCTAGAACTACTTTTATTACGTCGAATTTCTGGTGCAACTGCCTCCGCGACATCTTTTCATTGGCTATAATTTGCCTCAGTGCCATGATTTCAATTTTATTAAATCCTTGGCGAATGCATTGGCTCAAATGAACAACTATAGGAGGTAGCGGTTTCTCCTCCCCCTCTCCCGAAACATCTCTGTGCAAGAGAGCTGGGACTCCGTAAATATATGATAATGTAGGAACAAGCCTAAGAGCGAAGCGACGAGCTTTCACACAGGTCTTCAGCTTCGATGGATTTGTATTGAAAGCCTTCTCAATCTCACTGAATGGCTGCCCTCTCATCCATAGCTCAGACGCCAGCCTGAGCGAAGGAATGATAATCGAAGTTTTCTCTTCAGCTCCCTCTGCATCTTTATAGGGTTTTCCAAAAAGTTCCTCCAAGGCCTGAGATCTAAAAATAAATCGTATCATTTCTGGATTTTTTGCCATCCAGTCAAAAAACCAATTATTCCAATCTTCCAAAGTGGCTAATTCTAGCAAATCCTCAGGAAGAGCCTCTGCAAGCCTCTTAACTAACTCCAAAGGTAACCCTAGCTTGGTAACAACGAACATTAAGTTAGCTGGAGTTGACTCATCCTCTTCTAAAGCTTCATGTCTCCCCAGTGCTGCAGTAATTCTTTGATCTATCCAATCTTCTTTGTTTGCTTTACGAGCTCGAAATCCTGAAAATGACCTTGTAACATTAGAAGCCAAGGCGGATAAACTTTCTTCACTTTCACGTTCAGGCGAAGCCAAACGACGCAACACATATTCATCGAGATCTGAAATCGGATCAGACGAGTGCGCCCTATCAAGGACGGCCGTGAGTGGATCGTCTATAGTTAAGCACTGATCCGACTGGCCAAATATCTCTTTCAAGCTACTCCAGTGACCTCCGATTGATCCAGATTTAACATTAAAAGGGATTACCTTCCCTGGAATAACTAAAACAATTCCTGCTGCATTTTCACCCGCACGACCAGCTCGACCAGCAGCATTTAGTAACTCCCTTGCTTGTAGTAACTGACGTTTTTTTGTTTCTTGATTAAATTGACTATCTTCTGCAATAATAACTAACTCACTCGGAAGGTTCATCCCTTGAGCTAAAGTAGACGTTGCCATGAGAATTTTTATTCCATCTGGTCTCTTATACAACGATTCACACAGTTGCCTCTCTTCTGGAAGTAATAAACCGTGATGCACAGCGGCCGCATCTTGCAACACTCCACCTATTACATTTAAATAAAGATGCTCAGAAGATCCTAACTCTACTTCCGCTATCTTAAGCAGCTCTAACTCTTCAGAAGAGAGTGGAATCTGCGGGCTACCAAGAGAACTAGTCACCTTATTAACTGCACTATTTGCATTTGTTATTGTAGCAAAAAACACCAAACTTTTAAGCCCGCTTTTTGAAGCCGCTACTGTCAGTGATGCAGAAACTTCTCCTGCGTTAGGAGTAAGTCGCCATTGTTTATTAGCTGCTAAGTTTACTTCTTCACCTAATAATAGGCTCAATCTATAATCTATAATATTAGTAGTTGCCCAAGTCTGCTTTAGGCTGAACATTCCATATGGAGTCATGTTCAACTGGCGCTTATCAGCACTAGAAGGTGCTTTAGTAGCTCGAATTAGCTTTGCCTCATAGAGCCCTTGATTCAAAACATCGACCTGCTCTTCAGTGTAAACGAGTGTGCCTCGTAATTGGCGAGTAGGCTTCCATGATAAATCCAAACTAAGACACTTCCTAGAAGTTAATTCAGTTAACCATTCTGCAATCTCATCGGTGTTTTTCATCATGGCCGAGAGCAAAAGAAAATCTAAATCTGGCAACAAATTTGAAAGATTAAGAAGGCACAGCATTGAGTCTACCGCTCTTTTATCCTCCGTGTTGTCACTGGGATGCAGTAAATGACATTCATCAAAAACAAGAAGCCCTACCTCCTCAAACACTTCCGGATCAATTCCAATCATCGTCAGACATGCTTCGGGAGTCATAACCATAATTTCAGGTAAATCCTGAAAACCAGAAAGCATACCCAACTCATCAACTCTCTCACCTTGCACCTTTGACGTAGGAAACGATTTGCGCAGAGACCTCGTTGTTTGGTCAACTAGAGCATGAGTCGGGGCAAGAAAGACGACTTTCCTCTCTAGCAATAGAACAGAGCTGATTTTGAGTTCTGATAAAGTAGACTTTCCAGCACCAGTAGGAAAGCCGATTACTGATGAAGTGCCAGTCTCAAGATACCCCTTAGCAATGGCATGAGTATGATTTTTCCATAAATAAGGCCGCTGTTCTGCAATTAATTCAAGACGGTTATTCCAGCCCGCAGCATCAGTATTTAAAGGAGGAGGAATCTTAGTAACAGCTTGCTTAGGAAGATACTCGGCAACTAAAATTAAAAGTGATGCGAGGTGATAAGGTCCAGAAAAGCAAACAGCAGCTTCATTTGATTCAGAAATCAGCGGGTAACTATCGCCTACCGAAAGTTTTTTCACCTTCTTAAAAAGAATAGTCGGCTCATTATCAAGAAGTATATTATCTATTGAGAGTAAATTTCTTGCTAGAATATAAACACCTTCAGATAGTTGACGATAAAGAGCGTGAGTTGCAGTCTCGGACAAAAAAGTAGATTCTACTCCACTAACACCTGGAATCCCCCTATCTCTAATATCAGTGAGCCGTCCCATTGCTAAGTCCTGTAAACTTAACATCAACGAGCATAGAATTGGATTTTCATCTGAGTAATCCATTGCTTTTGCCATTTCCCTAGCGTCAGCTGGTGCTTCGGAAATTAAAAAAAGTAGCATCGCTGCCACATCGCTTGAAATTCCCTGCATCCCTAAAGAAGTCGGCTCTTCATCATCTCCACTACTTCGACTTATATTCGCAAGTAATTGACATGAAGACGCTGCTACAAAAGCAGCAGAAGAACGATGTTCCAGCTCCTCAACAGAAACAACTAAGGCTTCATTAGTGGATGATAATCTACGTAGTATGGAGATGACCTTTTGAATTTCCTCTTCATCAACGAGCGAGCCTTCTCTCAACTGCAGTCTCAACCCTGCTACCTGAGTATAAACATCAGAAAAGAACTCTGGTAGTCTGGCTCTATCTAGTCCCTCCAACTCGGGAGTTTGCCGAATCAAGTCAGCTGTATATGAATCATACATTAGCTGAGTCCGTTAATTTTTCAGCATGAGTAATAGCTTTTACAGCCACTTCACTAAACCAACTCCTTAAGTCATCTCGACAAAGTAATTCTGCTAACCTGTCAGACTCCGTCCCATTCTTAGGGAATGCTTCTAACCCCTTAAATAATTTAGCTCTAGATGTAGGAGCAATATGATCTTCATCAGTTGCAACTGCAACACGATAGCGGCGAACCTTCTCCCAAAAAATCTTACTGACTGTTAAACGTGCATCAATTGAAGTGTTCAAAGCAAGAATAGTCATAGTCTCAGAAATCAGTTCGTTATCCCTTTCCCCTCTATCAAATGTTCCGAGTTCAGGCCAAACTTTATCTGTAAGCATGCTTCTTGGATTCTCTGTAGCCTTGTCCTCTCCTATGAGAACAAAATCAGCTTCTTGACCCGACTCTGATAGCCCTATTTGAAGTGAGTCAAATCCTTTATGAGCATGAATCATCTGGGGGGGAGACTTTAATAATTCAGGATGCGTAATGTGAGAAGCTATCCATGAGATCGTCTGAAATAACCACCCGTCTCTGTGATAGGGCGATGAAGGATTTTTAACTGTCAAAAGTTTACGAGCCCCCTGCAAGGCAGAAAACTGAGGGGCAATCGATTCGCACCCTGTGTTTTGTAAGATCTCTTGAACATGATGAGCTTGTCCAAGTGCCACACGCGCCACCATTTCAGCAAGAAGATCATCATTTTCAACCGACCAACATGATCCACTCCACTTAAAGGGGTTCGAGGCTGGAGTAAATGTAAACATGGAATAATTATATAAGTAATATTCAAAGCTAACCAGCAGAAAATTTAAATGAATTAAGGCTTATCTATTCGTCTTAATACAACAACAGCATAGTTGAAGCTTTCCGACGTATCATATCAATATAAGCTTATTCGTCACACATACGATGAACAACAATAGTGACTTCTTTACCACAGTTCCTCACCAGTGGTAACACTGATGGTAACAAGCCTTTAACTCCTTGAATAAAACAATAAAAAACAAGTGCTTACACCCCGCAATCGAATCCTGCCATCCCAGCCATTAACAAATATTAATACCTTTCCCGCAACGTCTCACAAAGCCCCTGTCAGCCTCAGTTTTGGAAGGCAGATAGCCCGCTAAATTGGCTCAAATAGTCCCATTAGGATTCGAACCTGACCATATAATCTCACCAATCTCATGGTAATAAAAAGGGTAACGGATTCAACTATTTTACCCTGCGTGACTTCCCTATGTTTAACGACCAAGGTAAGATCATGAAATGCTTCTAACTGATACAAAAATTCGCAGTGCCAAACCACAGCAAAAACAATACAGGCTTTCCGACGGCGAGTGCCTACACCTAGTCATCAGACCTAATGGCTCTAGGCTATGGCACTATCGATACGAGTTTTTAGGTAAAGCTAAAACACTTTCTATAGGGAAGTATCCAGAAATTTCACTAGCAGAAGCTCGTGAGCAAAAACGAGAAGCTAAAAAACTATTAAGAAAAAATATAGATCCATCTGCTCGTAAGCAGCAAGAGCGGTCAATTGCTACGTATAAAGCTAACGATACCTTTGAAAAACTGACCCGTGAATGGCATGAGCATAAATCTATACGTTGGAGCCCTAAATATGCAGCAAACACGATAAGAAGGGCTGAAATCCATATTTTTCCTCATATTGGGAAAAGAGCCATCGCCGACGTTACTCCACTTGAAGTTCTAGCGATTATTCAAAAACTCGAATCCGAAGGTAAGACCGACATGAGCCGTCGTGTCCTAGAAATTATTAATGCTGTATTTAGACGTGCTATCATAACGGGTAGAATTGATCGCAACCCTGCTACGGGTCTAGTTGAAGAGGCAATCCCTCATCACGTTGAGCATCACCCAGCTATCACAGAGCAGGAAATTCCCGATTTCCTCAAAGCATTGGATAATCTCAAATGCTATCAGCAATACACGAAGTATGCTTTCTGGCTTCTTCTCTTAACTGGTGTGAGGCAATGTGAGTTACGTTACTCTAAAAAAAGCGATATTGATTTTAAAGCCAAAGAATGGAGATTACGACCAGAAGTTACTAAAATGAAGCGAGTTCACATTGTGGCCTTATCAACTCAGGCTATTTTTGTTCTGCGGAAGTTATTTGAGCTTACTGAATTCAGTGAATGGCTCGTTCCATCTCAAAGAACCAAGATTCATCCTGTAATGAGCGAAAACACAATCAACCAAATTATCAAGCGCATGGGTTATAAAGGGAGAATCGTAGGGCATGGCTTCCGCTCGCTGTTTTCAACTACTCTTAATGATCATGGCTTCGATAGCAAAGTAATTGATCGTCAGCTAGCCCATGTAGGACGTGATAAGATAGAGGCTGCGTATAACCGAGCTGAATACAGCAAAAAGCGTCGAGAAATTATGCAATGGTGGGGTGATTTCCTAGATTCACACCGCCCCAGAAATAAGCGATTCTGTCCTAAAGAATATGAAATCAAAGGCCACTTCACTTTATCTCAGACTCTGATTCTAATGAATGCAACCCTTTCATACAGCGACGAATCTCTATTACATCCCAACCCACAGAACGCTTACCAAGCTTCACAGGCTTTGGGTAAGCCCCTGATTCAATACCACGATACCATGTGCTTTTACTAACTGGTATGACAGTCAAAACTTGACTTAATCTAACATAGCCTTCTTTAGGCATCTCTAACATATTTTTCACAACTACTCCCTTATTTAAAATTTTGAATAAGACTGTATAATAGCCTCTTCAATCATACGGAAGCCCCTGATATGAAATTTCATCCCTTACTTTCTTTATCCTATTCACAATCTACCCTCCTGATCCTACCACAAGGTGAAATATAAAACCTCCAATCACTCAGAGCAAAGCTCTTCATAATTTCCAGTTTAAAAATTCACCTCCCCCATACATATAGCTGGTTTGAACCGACTTTGTCGGATCAGATTCCTTATCTTGCTCCTAATAGAAGTGTTGTATATTTGCCACACGTAACAAAAAAGTGACACTACCACCAATTGAGGGGCTCCCCTATGTTCTAAACTATAGGTTATGCTCCGCTCCTTCTTTTTCAAAAGAATTAACAAACCTAAACAAAGAGGGGCTTGAATGCTAAATTCTACTAATGATTTCCACACTGAAAATGACTCTAACAACTCTGGAGATGACGATGATCTATATCGCTCGTTATGGCTTTCTGTCATTCTACAAGCACTAGCTGACGCTAAGAATAAAAGCGCCAAAGGCAAGCGCAAGCTTGATAAACTCCGTGCCTTAGCCTGGATAGCAGAAGCCAATGACCCTAATAGCGATTTTGCTCAGGTCTGCGAACTTGCTGGTGTTAACTGCGCCAAAATGAAAGATCGAATTGACTGCATCCTTGCCGAAGAAAAAGAATCTATCGACTTTCGTTGCTTAAAGAAAACTCATCATCAAAAACGCTCTTGGAAAGACCGAACTCGACTCTTAAAGAAAACCAAACCAGCCCTTCACAAAACAGTCAAAGAACCTCTAAAAACTAACGGCACCATAAATTAGAATTTCTTCCCACCGTTACCTACTGGTAGCGGTGGGATTCGTTTTTTATCTAGCATCAAATTCTTGCCCTCGACCTAGAATCACAATTCTCTCAATGGCACACTCATCCTCTAAACTCGTCCTTTCCGTCCCCTGCTCCTGCACCCAAAGAGCATCTTGAAGCTGGATAGATTCCCACAGTTCATCTAAATTTTCCCCATGTATTTCCACAATATAGGCATCGAAGCTCAATGTTATTTGAGAACCAGCATAATCAGCCTCTAACAAGCTATGCCAAACTAACATTTTTTGCTTATCCTCCTTTCTGATAGTCAGGGTTGGAGTGCCTGTCATTGATTTGTAGCAGCTTTGATCTTGTTTCATATTCATCATTGTTTCTTCATTCTAATAATTTCGGGCTCTACGCTTTGCTTCGCGGATGAGTAAGCCGTTCGGACGCCCTTGCAAAGCGGCGCAAATTGTCATTCCCAACCTAAATCTACGCAACACCTCCAGCCTCGCTAGCTTCTGCCTATGCCGCTTTTGAATCATTTTCGGTCTTTCTTGCATCTTCACTGGTGCTCTATCGTGCGGAGTAGAGCGTTGACCTGCATTGCCTTCCTCAGTATCTCTTGCCTCCTGCTTATGCTTTTCACTCTCGTTATTCTCAACCACCAACTCCTCTTTAAGACCATGCTCTATGTCTGCACCAGTCTTGATCAAAGCCATCTGCAACTCTTTCTTTTCACTGCGGGTTAATAAAGAATTCTGAAATCTCTTCACCTTCTCTCTGCTAGAACTCAACATTTTGTTAGAACGTGCATCTACAACAAAGCTCTTCACCTCCTTCCAGCTAGGTTTTCTATGAAAGGCTTCTTCAAACTCCCTTCTAAATCGAATCTTCGCCTCCCTAGACCGCTCCTTAATAAATTGTTCAACACGAGCCTTATTCGGCTCTTGACCAAACAACTCCTGATATCTCCTCACAAACCGCTCTCGCTGAATACTTCGCTGTGAAAACTTTCTCTCTATAGTGTGAGAAACCTCATTAAGCCGAAAGCCATGCTCTCCCCAACTCACAGTATAGCCAATCGCCTCTGCTCTCTTTGCCAAATTCTGATAAAAATATTCTCGGATAGAAATCTTACTTTCCTCCATCATAGGACGTGGCTGTAAGGCTAGCCATTTTTGCCGATCTTCACAATATGTCACATTCCCAAACACCAAATGTGTATGCAATAATGGATCTAACATTCTGCTCGTGTCATGCTGATAAACAGCGCACACCGCATTACCTGTAATCCGATATGACTCAGTATTCACATTCGTCCCATGCCGAACTCGAACCGCCGCAAACTCTTCCAGCTTCTTAAACGTTTCAATACTAGCTTTATGATACGCCTCAACCAAGCGTTCATCCCCTCCCGTTAGAGCCATTATACTATAAGACTTAGGAGCGGAAACGACTACATCGTGATAAGCCACTATCCGACTTCTCGGTGTCAGCTTCTCCCCTGTAAATGGATGCTGATTATTTCGTATTGCCTGAAAATGCTCTTCCTGGACTTCCACACCTAACAAACCCAACTTCTCCGCACCTTGACCATGCCAATAGCCTACCACCTTCTCGCTCTCGGAGTAATAATCGTTCGCAGAAAGGTGAACTCGTAAATAGTCCTTCCCATCCCTAATCTGGCTAATCGTAATCATCGTTCTAATAGTGATACGGAAAACCAACCAATCTAATCCAAAAAATAGATCACAGGGACTCCCCTATGTTTCCACTCTCGTTTATAAAGAGGTCATAAAGGAGCAATTCAGTTCCTCAATAACTCAAACAAAGGAGTCTCTATGAGCAATAAACCTATTCTAACTGTTTCCGCTGGAGGGGGCGTAAAAGCGAGTGTCTGGAAAAATAATAACTCTGCCGATGGCTCAGATTTTTACTCTGTCACTCTTAACCGATCATACGAAAAAGACGGAGAGTGGAACGAAACCCAATCATTCCGTCGTGATGATTTGCCCAAGCTAGAATACGCTCTGAACAAAGCCTATGAGTTCATTCTATCCCAACAATATGAGGTTAACACGGATCATGAGCAAGGAACTCATGCATCACGCGTTTCTCGCGGTCAAGAATCGCAGGCAAGAGGTTAGAAAGAAAAATAAATAATTTCACCTAGCCTCACGAAAAGCTCCGTCTCCGACGAGAAATATGGAAATCCCATTCTCGACGAAGCTTTTCTCCCACTGAAAAAAACGACACACGGTGATGCTTCATCATCACCGTGTGAATATTCTGTTGAATAAAAGGAGCAATCAATGCCATCAAAAACGATTAAAACCTTCTCTGCTGGATCGGGGATTCAGGCTAATGTTATTATGCAAACTCATCGAGGTTACCAACCCAGCTATAGCGTATCTGTAGCAAGACATTTCAGAAAGTCAGGCACACAGCAAGAATCTAACATTTACCTCAGAGATGACCTGCCAAAACTTGAGCATGTTATCCGCAAAGCGTTTGATTTTATCCTTACTCAACAGCAAGCCTCTCTGGAAGAAACTCTCAATTCTCATGTTTCTAAACTGGCTAAAGAGCAGACCGAAATTTCTTGGAGCAAGGCTTGAACCTCACAACTTAAACAACAAGCAGCTTAACTTGCCTATTCTACTTCAAGGGGGCAAGCCCCCTCAATAAGTAAACTGAAAAATCGTTTCCCCTTAAAAGGGAACCCACCATTTTTAAGCTGACTTCTTTCACCCCCGTAATTTTTGTCCCCCATGGGTTCATATGCGGAGATATGAACCCGTTCTATAATTAAAAAAAAGGAGAACCTAACTATGATGTTACTAACCAAAGCCAATAAAGAAAAACTACTCGATAACGGCAACAAACAGCTACAACTCAGAGGCACAGATAAATGCCATGATTTCTACCCCGTAGTTAAACTTTTCATGCCTCTTTCTGCTGCTACGTGGCTACTTACAGAAATCGACCCAGAAGACACAGACATCGCCTTTGGACTATGTGACCTCGGCATGGGCTTCCCTGAGCTTAGAACTGTTAGCTTATCAGAATTAGAATCAGTCAAGATTCATGGCGTATCAATTGAACGAGATTTACACTTCAAAGCCGATAAACCTATCTCAGAATATTCCAGACTAGCACGGCAGCACGGACACATTGTTGAGCAATCTGAAGGGAGGTCAATCTAACATCGCGTTCAAACCTTACTTGGCGGCAGTTCTAGCAATTGCCGCCAATATTTTAATATAAATCTTTACGGAGGCACTAATGCCCAACAATCAAATCCCATACGAGCCTGGACACCCTTGGTATTACGTCCTTGGTGGCAAGGTTCTGAAACCCAGTCAAATCAAACAAAATGTAATCAAAAGCGGCTATCAAGGCTACTTGAAAGAAGATATTGAAAAAGCTGCAAACAAGGTAGAACCTCAACGCTCAATAGCATTACGCAGAATAAGAGAATCTGCTAAAAATGATCTTTTCTCCGATTTGAGCCGCTACCGTGAAGTAGTCAGAGAACTAAGCCAGCACCGAGCTAGTAACTTAGACAAAGAACCACAACATCACGACATCCATACAAGCATAAGCCTCAAACATAACCACATTTACAATAATTTGGCTCATCTTGTCACCATAGACGACTTACTCTCAGAGCAACCAGAACTTGATTTATTCTCTTCTCTAGGAGGCGCAAATGGCAGATGAAACCTACCGCACAATAATAGAGCAAATAGCTAGAACTAAATCGTCAACCATCACCGTGTTTGCAGATTTTTGCCGTATCGCCGCTTGTTGCTTTGCCGCAGGAACTAGAGAAGATGAATATTTTGAAGCCATCAAAAGCTATTCTAAAGACGAGCTAACACAGCTTTCCAAAGCTCTAGCCTTACTCATCTCAGAAATGGAGTCTAAGCCATTCACCGATGTTCTAGGCACTTACTATTTAGACATCGCTAGCCACTCCAGCAAACAAAGCCGAGGTGAATTCTATACACCACCAGAAATATCAAAGCTAATGGCAAAAATATCCGTAAATGCAGAATCGGTCATCGAAAAAGGCAAACCAATCACCGTCAACGAACCTGCCTGTGGAGCTGGTGGCATGATGCTAACCCTAGCAGAACAATTCGCCCCTCATTCAACAGGCAAAGAAAAAAGCTATGTAGACTTACTCCGCGTAACCTGCCAAGACATCAACCCCGTAGGCGTAGACATGTGCTACATAAACATGACCCTCTGGGGCATCCCAGCTACAATGATATGCGGTGACACCTTGCGAGGCACAATCAACAATTCATGGAAAAATATACATTGGCATCGCGTTGGCGAAGACCAACGCCAAGCAGTAGAAAACATGCTAGACTTCATCAAAAATCCACAAGCGGAGGAAAAAGAAAAACCTGCTGACATTACAATGCCTAGTGCCTTTTTTCAAACTGGAGAACAGATGGAGTTAGGCTTTTGATTTTTTACTGCGCTCCAGATTGCGCGATAGGCACTAGCCTAATTTTTAAATGTAAGCCGTTCAGAACATCACGTAGCGTTTCTATAGTCGGATTACCTTTCTCAGATAAAGCTCGATACAAGTTTTCACGCTTAATATTCACATTCTCAGCTAGCTTGCCTAAGCCTCCCTGAGCCTCAGCAACACTTCGCAGAGCAAGCATAAGCGAAGCTCTATCATCATCGGCTTGAAACTCTTCAAAAGCCGCTTCCAAATACCCTCTAGCATTTTCTGAATCCGCTAGGTATTCCTTCTTATATTCACTCCATTTTTTTGTTTTAGCCATTGTCTTTATCCTCCAAGTAATTTTTCCAGTAATCTTGTGCTTGCGTAATATCCTTATTCTGGGATTTTTTATCCCCTCCTGTTAGTAGTAAAACGATCTTTCCATCATCAACCCCATAATAAACTCGATACCCAGAACCAAAGAAAAACCTTAGTTCTGAAACACCTTTGCCGACGATTTTATGGTCACCAAAGTTACCGAGCTGAACACGGTCAAGACGAGCCATAATTCGATTCTGAATATTACGTTCCAAACTTTTCAGCCATGATTCAAATGGAGCCTTTCCACTTTCCAGAACATAAATCTCAATTTCGTATTCAACTCTTCCCATCTGAGTTTAATTGTATCATAAACGATACAACCCGTCAACCAGTTCCTACAGCAGCAAAGCAATTGAATCTTCAAGCACTTAGACAAGTGCTTATAAGGTGGCGCGGCCCCCTCAAAATCAAGCAGATTAGTAAATTGTCCTCGGAAGTTTTCATTGATTTTTGATGTCCTGCGGGACTTTACGAATCGGCTTGATTCCTACACCCCCGCCCTCGCCGGGAGCAAGGTTTCATATGCAGGCATACGAAACCCTGCATTCATTAAAAAAAAGGAGAATATAATGACACATACTTTTTACCACGCTAAATCATCTGCTAAGCTATTTGGCGGCACTCCAGAGGACTATCTGGAAATTCATCATTGGTTTGATGCCACGAAAGAAAGCTTTTGTGATTTCAGACACAGGGCTATTCGCCACCACTCAGAAGGCATTTTTGAATGTGAACGAATTTTCGGCACAACGATAACCAACAGCGACGGCAAAGAAATACCAACTCGTTATATTGGTGAGCAACATGTCATGGAAGATTGTGGAGGCTATGTCCCCTCCCTCAGCGACTGGCTTTCCACCATCCAGCCTAAGCCGTGGATGGCAAAAGCAACTCAAGTTGGCGCAAGAGCAAGGAGGGCTGAATAATGGAATCTAGTAAAAAAGCATACATGAAGACACTGGCTACAATTTTACCCATACTTCAGAAGCATAAAATTAAATCTGTTGAAGTATCATTTGAAGGCTGTGGCGATAGCGGTGCTATTGATGATATCACATTTAATCCATCTCTACCTGATGAGTTAGAAACCTTACAAATCTATTACCACACTTCTCGGAGGGAGCTTTCAGAAGGTAACTGGCTATGGAGTAATATAGAGGAAACAGGCTCTGTTCAAGATGCCATCGAAAAACTAACCTACGAGTTTTTAGAAGCAACTCAAGTTGACTGCTATAATAACGAGGGAGGATTTGGCAAACTTATTATCGACACCAAAGAGGAGTCCGTCACTCTTGACGTAAACGTTAACTATTACGAATCCTATAATGAATTCAGCTCTAAACTAGGCATTATTACAGGAGAGGAAATATAGTAGGTAATTAGTTGCATACACAGAGGCACAGTAACCACTTCGGAACTGTGCCTCTACCCCGAAAACAAGTCGCCCTATGGGAAGACACAAGACCCTTAGCGCATTCGCGCTAAGGAAACAGAGACTTTCCAACATCAACTCCACTCACCTTCCAACTATTTTCCACTTACAATCCACCACTATTCCACCCCTCCTCCACGTATAAATCAACGCACATTCCAATGGATATCCACCACAGTTTCCACGTATTACCTGTAATGCAATTTGAACTACACATACCACCCAACAGAAGCGCACTCGAACCATACCGAGAACAAATCACAGCCATGCGAGCACAAAACTGGCCTCACCTAAAAATAGCCAGATGGCTCAGCGATAATCATCAAATCACTATTCATCAGGAGTCAGTAAGGCGTTTTTGTATCTCCAGAAGCATTCACAAACTAACACTGAAAAATGCTCCGAAAATACAGAGTAAAACAAAGACTGCTCCCAAACAATCAAAGTTAGCCGAAAAGGAAAAATTCATCTATGAGCCAAGTCTCATAGACATCCACTCATCCTCAAAACACTAGGTTACCTCCTCCCTCGCTTAGCGTCTAAAACCTCTAAGCCTATACGTATTCGATTCACACACCATTCTACGTCTTCTATACTCCAGTTTAGAATCTCATTTAAATAACGCCCTATCCTATCTACATCCACTTTGCCTCTAGAATGACTAGATGCAGAACATATGAATTCATCCAATCTACGGACATCATAGAAATGATGACTCAAGGGGTGATGAGCCAAATACATTTCAAATTTAGAGCGTGTCTTAGCCCCACTAATCGCTGACTTTAGAGTTAATTCAGCACTTGTCGACTTAACTAGCAGCCCCCATTTTTTCTCTTTAGCAAAAGCTTTAAGGCTCTTTTCAAAACTATTGAGAAAGCTATTATACTCCTCTACAGACAATTCTGATTTCGATTGTGGAACTATATTAGTCAACTGTAATGATGCTCCATCAGATGTAGCGAAATGTATAGAGGGGTATGGTTCAGCATAAACTGCATGGGCTACAATAGCATCAGAATCAATAGCTCTTCGATACATTAATGTTTGCTTCCTCAAATACTCATATTCATGAGATCTCTCGACAAACAAACTCACATACTCAACTAAATCTCTAGAGTCTTTTTCTGTAGCTCTAATTGTCAATTCTTGAAACACCATCATCATTTTACTATAGAACGCTTTATTAAGCTTAGCAGTTCCCTATAATCTATTAATTGAAGTTCCCATGTATGCTTCTCTGCAAAAGCAACAGCATCTTTAGTGAACCCCGATGTCGTTGCTATTATTGCCTTAGATGCTCCTTCACTTATTTTCACACCATACAATTCCCTAACCTGAGAAACAGACACTTTCCTCTCTTTTTTATACCTTTTACATTCTATAATATGCTTAAGCATTATATTACCGGGGTTACCAATTGCTAAAATATCACGTCCTCCATCCCTCGTCCTCTGGGTTAAACAAACTTCATACCCCATCTTAGAAAAAACAGTTCCGACAAGTTCCTCAAAAAATCTAGGATCTACCGAATACAATGATTGGGGGTTATCAACGAATCCTTCTGCTATTTTACTACTAACTTCGATAAAGATTTCATCATCTAGGTAATTTGAATCTTCAGGCGTCCAAATATTAGAATATTTCTCATGTATTAAAAACTCTATTGCTTCCCGAACTTCATCAAAAATGCTATCAGGATCTCGTCTCGAATACCTCTCTTCAACTCCTAAATCATAGATTTTTCCCTCCAAAATATCTAACTGTTCAAGAGCCTTATACCACTCTCCTCTAGTCGACAGCTCAATTGCTAAATCTCTATCTTGAGCCATTGATTCAAAATGCCCATCACAATATATTCTTTGATTCGCTTCAAATTCATACTCACCTGCATTTTTATCCACCAAATATGACTGGTGTTCTAACTCTGATATAACATCTCCATTAGGCATCGTTATAAACCCTCGAGGATTCATGGGGATACCTGTTACTGTATCAGGTATTATCAATCGTCTATCTGGGATTCCTATAATAGCTCCCAACTTATTTAGTTGGGTTTCTATTTTTGATCGCTTCCGGTCACATATATGTAACAATTGCTTTTCACTTGGCATTGAATTGATTTTCTCAATCAGAAACATACTGTCAAGAATACTATTTATTCTCAAAATTGTAATAAATCAGTAATAATTTCCTGCTATGATGAATTGTAGAAACAATATGGGGAAATGGATGTCTGGATTAGACGAAGCGGAATATCAAAAGCTCGCGGCAGCTGTTAAGCAAGCCGAGCAAATACAAGAGAACGGAGGTTCAGCTCCTAATGGAGTGATCTCTAATTTTATCTTTAATGCGAAACATCGTATGAGTGTGCTAGATGAACAGATTGACATTTCTCAGGAACAGTCGAAAAAAGATAAAGCATCACTTACCGAAGCAGCTATTGCTCAGCTAGTAAGTCAAGAAACTCGCTTGAACTCTACAGAGAAAGAAGCGTATGCGAGTTTCCTAGGGAAGGATTACTTTACACGTGAAGACATCAACGACCTTAACACATTTTATGCCGACGGTGGGGCGTGGGATAAATTATCTAAGAAAGGTAAGGACGAAATTGGCATTCGACTTGAAGAAGGCTTGCAACGTGGTGAAATAGAATTTTCGGATGTATCTAAATCGGTTCAGAAAAAGCATAATGACTGGGTTTATGAGCAGTTCACACAGCGTGAAATTCCAGCTGATAATTTAGCTAATGTATCTGGCGAAGCTCGTGAAAATTTCATCCGTGAGTATGAATCTGGAAACACTGAAGCAGCACGCAAGGTTTTGGATCAGCAGAGTTCTTCTGTTTCTGTTCATGCTGAACAGAAACAATCGGCTACATCACTAAGCGATGTAGCCGCCGTGGCGGAAAACAACGAAAAAACTGACTCGAATAAATCCGATACCGCCAATATAAAAGAGGATAATGTCATGAATGAACTCGCCAATTTAGGACAAAGTCCAACTTCTCTAGAAATGACCTCGCCCCCAGACCTTGGGAGAAGCTAGTTATTTTGCTTAATATTTCTCTTCATCCTAGCCTCACGAAACCCTGCCAACATCTCTGAATGCGCAATTATTCGCAAGCTATCAACCATACTCATCATTCGAATTTTCACTGACTTTGCTCCACTTGAGCTAAGCTTCTTATCCACGAGATCAAATCTCCTTTGGAACGCATCCTTGATATGATGGGAATAACGAACGGCATCCTTGTCTTTCCAACCGAACTTTTTGTAATCAACTTTGTCCTCATTCAACTTTAGTTTCTTGATAAGCATAGACTCTAACAATGAAGAATTAATCTTCTTTTCAGGGTCTTTGAAATACCTCAATTGATAATCTAGGAACAACTGAGAAATAGCCAAGTTACCATTCATCAGCTTCTTAAAAGATTCACGTTCTTTTGCCGTCTTCATGCCTAGCTCCAACCTGATACCAATCTGATCTTTACCTGTTGGACTAAGCTTGTCCCATCCTCCACCATCAATATAAAACTGATCAATCTCTTTCTTATCTGACTTCTTAAAGAACTCCTTTTGCAAGAGTTTCAGATACATAGCTTTCTCTCGTTTATCAAGCTTTGACTCCTCTGCTACCAATTCAGCATGAGTCTTACGCCATGAACCACGAATGGCATGTCGCATATCAACTCCACACTCTCTGCACAAAGCTTGTAACTGCAAAGGCTTCTCTAGCTCTTTCCAATTCTTAATAAGAAGTTCAAGCTTTTCATCGGTGAACCAGCCTGGTCTAGCACTCGATTTAGTATCTCCAGTAACTTTCGCATACAGTGCATCAATCCGCTTATGCTCAGCCATTACATGCCGAATATAAGGCTCAGGTGAGCCGTGATGCTTCAAGCTGCCAGCAAGCTGTAGCATTGTCGCTGACAGGTCTGACTGAGCAGGTTTAAAACCTTTCTGTGGATCATAGAACGTTTGTTGAGCTGTAGCCGATTGATAGGTCAATATCAGTGTTAGCAATGGAATTAAAGCACTCCGTAAGTAACTCTTCCTTAATAGATTTATAGTAGTCTGAAACATAATAGGTAAATTGTTTCAAGGAATCCCATGGGAAATCAAATATATGATAAGGTCGGACAACGTAAGTATCTTAACAAAGCAGAGAGCAAACTATTCTTAGATGAGGCTTCGAAACTAGAAGGTCATGAGAAGGCTCTTTGCCTCTTTCTCTATTATACTGGTTGCCGTATCTCAGAAGCTCTAGAGATGACACCTCAGAGAGTCGAGTTCGAGAACGACTTGGCTGTTATACGATGCCTCAAGAAGCGTGCTAGCATTGAATATCGCGCTGTATTAATACCTCAAAGGCTAGTTTCTCAACTCTCTATTATGACAGCCACTCATGATACAAGGTTCTGGAATTTTTCGAGAACTACAGCTTGGAGAATAGTTAAGAAGGTGATGTCTCAGGTTGGTGTAACAGGCTCCAAGGCTACAGCCCGATCACTGCGCCATACTTTTGCTGTTCGTGCTATTCTCAATGGCGCTCCACTCAATAAGATTCAATCATGGCTGGGGCATTCTGACTTGTCAGTAACATCGATCTATTTAAATGTGACGGGTGAGGAAGACCGTCAGTTCATTAAAAAAACATGGTAAATACAGAGCTTTAGGCTTGAATTAATAGCGCGTTTTCATAGCTTGGATATGCAACAATTTACCTATTGTGTTTCAATGCTAATCAGACCAACCTTTGGCTTGCTCTGCTTAATCAATGGCAATAAACTGTGACAAATGATTAGGGTAACAAATTATCAATATATTAGAAATGAGGCAGTATCCAGTTCACTCCAGAATTTACTAAACAACAAACACCTATATCAAAGTGAAACAATTACCTCAAAGGCTTTGGCTTTCAAGGAAACTTATGGAAATGGTAAACCTACAGAACAAGCTATCAGTGAGGTCGAGCTAGCAAAAAAATATTTCTTTATGCCTTGGAATTTCATTTGCGACACCAACAATGAAAAGCCAAATAACGACGATATTGTCATACCCAACATTGAAACTTATTGCCACCTCTGTAAGACTAGAACTGCCTTTAAAGCGATCTCTTCAGTTGAAAGCTCTCTCCATATTCCGGCACAATCGGAAAAACGCCAAGTCCACTTACTTTCTTTTATGTGTCAAAAATGCTCTATCACAAACGTTGATTTTGCAATTACAAGATCTGGTATGAAATTGACTCTCGTAGGTAGGTCTCCCATTGAAACTATTGAAGCCCCTCCATTCATTCCCAAAGCACTAAGGAAATATTATTCAGAAGCTGTTATAGATCGCAATGCAGGAGCGACCTTACAAGGTTTATTTATGCTGAGAACACTACTAGAGCAATATTGGAAGAGCCTAAACCTTCGACCTAATCCTTCCCGTCCCACTGGAGACGAGCTTGGCGATGCTTATAACGAATCTCTCCCAGACGATTTTAAACAACGCTTCCCAAGCTTAAGAGAAATATACGCTGAACTCAGTAAGGCCATGCATAATGCTCAATCTGATAACACTCTATTTGACAATAGCCGATCAAAAATTGATGAACACTTCGACGCTAAACGATTGTTTAAAATTTAATTTATTCAACCGCTAGTAGCTACTAGTGGTTTTCAATGAGAGCCCTTGAAATAAATATGACTAAATCTGATGTGATATAGCTCATGAGCCCTATTTTATTTTGCGGACTTTTTTATATACCTAATCTCCCCCATTGGCGTAAACATGAATGCCTCTCGTTGGTCTAAATCTTGAATAAGAATAGGACAGTCATCTTCACAGGCAAGAAAAGCATCCCAGTTTTTAACAAAATTCCTCCACGTAGTTTTAAAAACAATCAATCGAGAGGCACAAAAATAAATATCCGCATCCTCTTTCCACTTAACCGACTCTTTTAGCGCCAGCGAAACAGATGAATTCTCATCTAAGTTATATGCCTCAATCCAGCGTCCAACACATTGGCTATCTGCTTGAACAAACCAATGGTTCTCAGTAAAAGAGTAAAAACTACTCTCTATTTCTCCAAACATGGTAGTAAAAATGACCAGTGATTCAGATTGAGAAAGTTGGTATATTTCCTCGTTTAAACGACCATCAAAATTATCTGCATATTCTGTTTTATTAACAAGTTCCATTGGCTATATCTTAGTTTGCAGTGTTGTAGAAAATGTGTCCACCAGCTTTACCATCTTTCCACTTCAAGTGTTGTAAATCATTACCAGCTTCAATTTCACGCGTATTTTTATCATTATGCACTTCATATCCCTTTTTGTAGACCTGCCCCCTATCTTTAGAATATTGCTTATAGCGATTCATGTTTCCTCTAGCCTCGACGAGAAGCTTCTTTGCATCCGTAGCATTCACGGTTCTAAAATTCAATTTGCCTTTACCTAGTCCAGAGAGACTTTTGACAGCAGCTTTCCACTCTTTTGTTTCTGGCTTAATCGTAGAGAGACCAGATGCTACACCTTCTCTCTTGATTCTTCCTTTCTTATTATAGCTCGCTAGCTTCTTTGATTCAACTTCTATCTTACGAGCTAACTTATTTGGTATTCCTAATGCATGGTTAACTTTAATCTTCCCCCTTTGATCCTTAGCTAGTTTTTTTATCAGTTTACGACTAGACGTGAGCTTAGAGTTAACTCCATTCAAAGCTTTAGCCCACTGTGTTCTCCGTTTGTGAGTTTTCTTACTGCCTCCAACTTGAGGTCTATTGGCGTGGTTAGGAGAATGCCCTACAGACTTTTTAATCTTCTTTCTATCTGCCCTTCTAGCAGTTTTAAGTTTCCTCCCCTTTTTACTTGTCTTGCCACTAATTGACCTTCTTTCTATTCGTGGTTTGTTTTTTACATTTGTTCTAAAAGTTCCTGATTTTCTAGCTGATATTCCAGACTTAGCACTATGATATTTCGCTACTGTGTTTCTGTAGCCTTTCCTTATACGAACTGAATTTCTGCCTATTTTGCCATACTTTACACCCCTTCTAACATTTGCTTGTTTAGACTGAAAAGAGCTTCTCACTCTTCCAGCGGATGCTCTTAACCTGCTTTTTGCTGTAGTAACCTTCCTCTTAACCGCAGAACGTGTATTTCTAGCAGTTGTTCTAACGTTATTAAAGCGTCTCCGTGCAGTAGAACGAGCAGTCCTATATTTATGCTTGGCTGATTGTCTAACATTCCGACCTTGCCTCCCAATGTTTGCACTTATTTTACGCACCCTTTTCCGAGCACCTTTAACACTACGCTTAGCCCTCCAATTAGCGATTCTTGCTTGTCGTCTAATTCGAGGTTGAGATCGTGGAACAACTTTACGAGCAGAGTTAGGTTTTACTTTCGGTTTAGGAGCAGGACGAGGCTTTGGCTTTGGGCGTGCTTTGGGTTGCGGTTTAGGGCGAGGCTTCGGACGTGGCTTAGGTTTAGGACGAGGTTTTGGGGCTGTTTTAGCGAAATAAAATGCAACAGTTCCCCCTCGCCCTTTAAACTGAACAGCGTCTATAGGGACAACTAGAAGAAAGCTGAATAGAAAAAACAGATTTTTACGTAACAGTAGGTGGAAACTAAAATTCATTTTCTCTGCAATAGCTTACGACTATCTAATATCACCCCTTCTTCAAACTTTTTATATTTATCACTCTCTATGACTTTTAGTAATTCTGCTAAGGCATTCATAGGGAATGGAACACCTGCATCCAAAATATCAGTTGCGGCTAGTTTTAAGGATTCTAGCCTTGTGTGTTCAGGAGCGTCTTTCTCCAGATACTCCGTGAGTAGAACCGAAAGTGTTTCCTCTAATTCTTCACAAACTTGGAACAGTTCAAAATAAATAGAATGATCGTATTTAGGCGGAGCACCCCTCTCTTTTGCATTATATTTATACCAGAAATAAATATCCTCATAATATGAAAGCTCTGAATTTTTATAGAGAGTGAGTAGCATTTCATACTTCCGCTCTAGGCTCTCGGCTTCTTGCATTAGCTCCTCTAGATCCAGAGCGTCCATTTGTTGATTGTATTCCGCCTCAAACTGCTCTTCCATCTTAATGGCATCGAGAGTAGCATCTATTTCTGCTTCACTTAAACTAGATTCCTCCTGTATGCCCTTGGATTCAAACGAAGATTTTCTTTGCTGTTCCTTACAAGCATTCAGAAGACTCAGTGCTATTGATAGGCTTCCATAATATATTATTTTTCTCATACCTGTTTGTGTTACTCTGTTCCTCCTGGAAAGCTTTCAATATATTTTACGGCTCTTTGATACATCAATTTCACCAACAATTCATTATCCCCGTAATAATGAATACAAAGTTTCTTTGCATCCATTAAACCTTGCCTATCAATAATCCTCAATAACCTTTCCTTTATTTCATTAGGCTTGTTAATTAAAGATGTCCTATCTCCCCCAGCCCCGAGGTGATCTCCTGCAATAAGTTGGAATAATTGGAAAAGGTTTTTCTTATTCTTATAACGTGAGAAACTTTCTTCAAAATTTGCTACAGTCCTTGTAAATCTGCCCGCTCCTAATTTCATCTTGGCTTCACCTCTAGCAGCGGCTCCTCCCATGACAAATTTGGGAGGCCATTTCGCTACTTCTTGCATCATGAAAAACAAAGACTCACCTTCAAACTCATTTACAAAAGCAGTCATGTATCTTAATCGGTCATAAGAATCACTTGATCCTATTTGAGGCTGAGGAACACTATCTTCTATTAAATCTTTAATGTGGTGATGACCTGCAAAATCATTTAAATCAATCTTTTGCTTTTGCACGGCTATACTAGCCTTTGCGTATCTCAACTCACTCGCACGTCTTAAATACTCTCTTCTTCTTTCCTCATTCTTTTCTAACTCTACTCGATTACCCAAATTCCATGCAGCTGTCGCAGAGCCTAGAGCTTCTGCATTTAGCATTAACTCTCTAGCATCTTTCCATTTTTCCATTCGAACAGCGATTCTTCCCATTCCAGCCATTAACCTCGGCTGATCACTTCTCTGTTCAGCAAAACCTTTATATGCCATATAAACCTCTTGTTGTTCACTAGGCTCAATCCACGCCATAGCCTCGTCAGTCACAGTAGGGGAAGATCTAGGCACTTCTTCGTCATTTGGGTCAGCTGACACTCTATCAATCTCTAGAATAATTTCTTTTTCTATCTTTCGAGCTAATTCTCCAGCTGGTGAAAAACTTCTTGAAGCTTCAAGGAGTAACTTTAACTTCCTCATTTTTAGCCGCGGAGTTTCTTGTGCTGTAATTAACTTCCCACTCTCATTCTCATATATCCCATCTAATAGATTTGTTTTTGCCTGGTAATATTTTGCGGAAGAAGAGCCAGATTTCACGGCTAATTGCCAATAGTGATCTGCTGTCTCCAAGTCTCCTAGGTAGTAGGCGATTCGGCCCATTGCAAAAGTGTATTCAGCTTTATCAGAATTGTTTTCTACAAATTTGAACGCCTTTTCACTTTCGAGTATAGAACGAGCTTCTGCTCTGTTTACTTCGCCAGATTCCCAAGCTAAATCTAGATTTCCTCTCCCTTTGGAGAATGGATCTTTCGGATGAGCTCCAGTTCGTATAACTAATTTTAAAAATATGTCCTCTCTATCTTTATGAGACATCTCTTTATCTAATACAGTCGTCAGAGCAAATTCTTCCTCTGCATTTTCCCGATATGAAGAGGACGTGTTGCGTTTTGATAACGCTATCAATCCCCCTATAAGCACGGATGCTGCAAAAATGGTTATTCCTATATTCTTCATTTCCTTAGTTTTTTTTGTGTTTACGAGATGACTCAGCTTTGAACTTACGATATTTCTCGATTCTTTTCTTCAATGAGCTAATAAGAAATTCTTCTTGTCTAACTTGATACTCAAGATTTTGAAGCTCTCTCTCATGCTCTCCTAATAGATCATCCTTATGACGATCTAGCTCAGCCGATTTAATTTTGAGCAACCTCATTCTTAAAGACGACCGTCTGACTTCTTTTTCAAGGTCATAAATTTTAGCCCTTTGCTCATTAAGTAGAATCTGCTGCTTTTCATTTTTTGCCACAATTTGAGATAAATTATCGTTTTCGTTTTTCAATATGCCGCGAAGTGTAGCAAGAGAACGTTCACTCGTTTCTAATCTCTTCTTAGATAAGGACAGCTCTCCTTTCTTCTTTTGCACAAACTGTTCCATGTTTTTACTGCAAAACATAACTTGTATCGACGTTGCTGAGCGTGGATCAATAGCCCCACTAGGGCAACAACTATCTAACATTATTGCTGATACTATTAACACAGAACAATTAAGTGACTTTTTCATTCTCTTTTTTGCTTTATCTTAAAAAGGAACAGCATCGCGTATTCCCTTTAAATTGACTCCGAATGGATTCCATTTACCACTTGCTCCGATACTATTATCATAAGATTTTGAACCAGATCTTTTGATTAAATTGTCCAGCATTCTCTCAGCTCTAGATTTTATTCCTAGCATCTCATTAAAGCGCGTTCTGTGCTTCGACTTCTTATAAGATAACTGTCTTACCAGCACTTTTAATTTCCCTCGTTCAATACCTTGAACTCTATTAGCATCTGCTATTACATTCTCGGTGTAGAGGATTGACCTTTTAACATAAACAATTTCACTATCTAGAGCTTTGATAAACTCCGATAGCCTAGCAATGACTAAACTATTCTTTTCCGCTGAATATTGACCTTTGCTATTCTTAACATTTGCACGAGATATTTGACTTCGGATGCTATTTAGCTCGGAGTTAAAAAAATTCTTCAACTTCGTATTATTGCTAAGAGCTAGTTTAGAATATGATATTTCTTTGTCTAAAAACTCAGCTCGGCTTGAATATTTCATTCGCTTTGCTGCAACGCTAGTAGCAACGCTATCGCTAGCTTTAGAGAGAACTGCTACCGCAAGACCTGCATAGACTACTTTCTTAAGTTGCCTAGGATCTTTAAGTTTTATCTGAATGTTTTTTGCCAGATATCGAACCCTAGAGCTACTAGCAGAAATATTAGGCTTCTTACGATAGGCTTGGGTTTTGAGAGGTGAAGTCGTAGGACTCGAGATCTTTGGCAAGCCACTGACTATTTTCATAGGATCAATAGACGAGCAGTTACTCAATCCAATACAGCTCCCAATAGCCACTGCCATGGCTCCAACATTTCTTAATATTAATTTTATTTTCATTACTTTGTTGTTTTATTCTTAAATAGAAATACTTGAGGATGTGGATAGTGTCGTTTCCATATTTTTTTTGATTGCTTCAAAGCTGATACATCAGACTTCAATAATAATTCATTTTTTAAGATGAAATACCTTTGCTCTGATCGTAAATTAGATAGCTTTTTTTCCTTTGCTATTGTGTTATTTAAACTTAAAATGACCAATTCAGGTTCTTCTCGATATACATCAATTAGTCTCGCTATCCCTTCTATTAGCAACTTCCGATCTTCTTCTTTAGTAGCAACTCGATCTACTAAAGCCGCTTTAAGAGCAGTTTCGCTTTCAAAATCAGCGCTCTTCACTGAATCTTTTTGTAGAATTTTTAATTGAGCTATCTCCTCGTCCCCTTTTAAGCAACTAATCCAATCTCTGTCTATTTGAACTAGCGAAGTCTCAATATTCGGCTTTACCTTGTCCACAGCTCTTTTATCAAACATTTTAACACACAACAAACCGACGCCTAAACCTGTAGCGATTAAAACGATGAGTGCTACAAACCTAAACGAAGCGATCTTACGAACAAAACCCTTCCATTCTAAAGGCTCTATATTTTTATCCTTAGAAGAATCCTCCTCAGGTATATTGATTTCTATTTTTTCTTTTTTCATTTCAAAACTGCTAATAATAATGCACTTAACACTCCAGACGAGTCATTCGTGAACACCCCCCTATCTCCAGCGGCTACTGCTAGATGTTCAAAAAATTGTTTAGATGCTCGATCTCTTCTGCTACTTCCATTTCCAGTAAAACAAGCTACCATGGTAAAATTGGCATTTTGCTTAGATAAGCTCATTACTTTCGATACAATATTGTTTTCGATTTGCGACTGACGGGTAGAACCAATGGTCACATTTTTAACCTCATAAGGACCGACATCACCAAATACAACCACTGCCTGTCTCCCTTCGTTTCCCAGAGATGCTTTAGACACTTCCAATGCTTTCAGTAAAGCTTGCTCTATATCTGCATTACCTCCTCCCGCTTTAAGACCTTTTGTAAACTCTATAAGTTGCTGGGCTGAATGATGAAGCTTCTCTGGATCATATTCAATTTTTTGATTCAGTAAGGAATATATAGTTCCTTTAGCGTAAGCAATAATTGAGATAGTAACTCTGGGCGAAATTGCTGGTAAAGATTTTGATAACGCCTCGATGCTCGTTTTAAGTTGCTCTATCTGACTTGACATTGATCCAGATATGTCAATGACAACCACGAGATCTAACGGTTGACTTGAAATGTCACCTGATTTTTTAGAGTCTTCATTTGTTATTTTTTGATTCTCTGCATCTACCGCAAAACCTCTATTTTCAACCTCTAGCGAAACCTTATCTTGTTCAGATTTACTAAGTTGGGCTTCTAACTCTTTAATCTCTTCCTTCTGTTCTTTTATAATTTCGCGAGCTACAGGATCACCCTCCGTTTTAAAATCACCCTCTTTAACCACCGATAAAGCAATCATCAGTAATAGAACAAAAATTGCCATCGTAGCAAATATCAAATCACTAAAAGACTCATAGAATGAAGGTTGAGTATCTGCTCCGCTAAGTTTCATTACTTCCTTCCTTGCTACTGTTTTCCGCATTTTTTCTTAATGCAGGAAGAATGTAAATTTCTGTCATTTCCAGCACATACGCCACGTATTTAGTTATTTGAGAATCCATAACACTAGCCAGAATACGTAAAATAATTCCTCCACATAAAGAACCTAAAAGAGTTGTATAAAAAGCAAGGCCTAGCCCAGCAAGAGGTCCTTCTGCACCTAGCAAGCTTTGAAGTAATCCACCTGAATCCTGCTTAATGTTCTGTATTGCCAAAGTAAGATCCTCCATCATGATGATAAGACCTACAATCGTTCCTACCAAGCCAAGCGTGACTAGGATACTAGCGAATATGTTAACGTCTCTAATTCGGAAACGTAACATTGTGTGCATATTCTCAAGCAGGTTATCTTGCTCTACTTTATGATGCACTTGAGATATTTTTTCTAAAGAACGTATGTGACCAACAAACAAACCAGAGTGAGATAGGTTATCCACCACTTCATTCAAACCTTTGTTCTCTCTAATAGAATTAATAATGTTCCGAGCTTCCACAAACTCTTGATCCAAATGAACAGCACCTATAATCAACTTACAAATCATTATAACCGATATAGATAGAATCAATACGTAGAATATTATGCCTGATTGATTGTCGAGATACGCTTGGTAAGAAACCCATCCAACACCACCTAACAGTAGCAACCAAAAAACCGTGCTAACTAGAGCTCCTGACGTTTTATTATTTGAAGTATTACAGTTTAGACTCACAATTGATTGAATAAATTTTTCGTTTACAATATACGCTATGCTTGACAGATCTGCCAAGTTCCAAAGTGATAAATATTCATCAACTCATCAACTAACTTAGGATAAATAAATAACACATCTAAGAGGGATAATCAGGAACTCGATAAATCTTTTGATTTCAGAGTTCAACGTTTGTCATTCATTGGATATCTTACGTTCCTTTTGCGTATCACCAATAAGGCACACTGCCTTATTGATTATGAAAACAACTACACGCATTATATTTACGCAGGGTGGCAAGGGAGGTGTTGCTAAGACCGAGGTCTTACTTTCACTTGTTCCTTGGTATCGCCAACAAGGGATTGAGCCTATCTTGCTCGACTTTGATATTGAGAATACTAACAAAAGTGGGCTACAGAATTTCTACCCAGAAGCTAAAAAATTCGACGTGCATACTGAGGGAGCATTGGATGAACTCTTTGACATCTGCGATGAGTCAGATTCTCGCATCATCATTGCCGATCTAGGAGCTGGTGCTGGGAGTGCTACTTATGCTTGGTTTGAGGAAGCATTTCAGGATGCGGAGGAACTGAATATCAAGTTTACTTCGATTGGAGTCACGACCAATGAAGCTGGAGCGGTGCAATCAGTGCTCAAATGGGCTGCACATCTACAAGATCAGTCAGAGTATTTAATCGTGCTCAATGAGCTTCATGAACCTCATTCTAAGTTTGAATACTGGCATAAAGAACCAGCCGTAGAGAAGTTTCAACAACTGCTCTCCCCTACTATCATCACCATGCAAGCACGTATTCAGGAGTTTCAGGCAGAACTTAGAAACCAATCCGTTACCCTTCAACATGTGATTGATGGTATCGTTAGCAACGATTTCTTACGCAAAAAGAAAAATACAGTTAGAGCCAACCGCTACCAGCGACAGCTCTTTGCAGGGTTTGACTCAGCATCTCATATCTTAATTTAATGATGTCTGCTCTCACAACACTTCATAAAGTCGCCCAGCTTCTTCCAAGTGAAGAGCGCGAGCGATTTTTGGCAATGATCGCCAGCTTCAAGAACGTGCCAGAGGATGATGAATATTTAATGATCCTAGAAGCAATCGGCTTTATGACGCTCATCTGGAATCAAGTTCCCGAGGAGGTAAGCAATATCCTCGATGGAGTAAACCCAATCACAGAAACTCGTCAAGAGCTGTCAAAGTGCGTTCATAAAGCGGTGCAAGAGGCTGTCCCCTCCCATCAAGATTTACGCCAAATTGTTCAGTCTTTAGAAGAACATAAACTATCTCTCAAGCAAGCCATTGGCTCAACGCATTCAAGCAAGTCACACTTTAGCTCCTCTCTTACTGTCAGTCTAGCATTCTTGTTAGGTATCTGTTCCTGCTTTATCGCGATCTACTTCTTTTACTCGAAATAAATGAGATTTATCATCGCCATCACTACCCTCAGTATTGGTTCATGGTTCAGTCTTTATGTCCATGGCTCGTATTACTTAAGCCTACTTGCCTGCTCATTATTACTGGCGATATGCTGCTTATTCTACCGGAAGAGGTTGATCATTTTAAGGTGCGGATCACTCACTTGGACACAAGAGGAGCTATGCAGACACATCTTAATCTCTGGCGATACAGGAAGCGGTAAGACATTAAGTGGTTTCCATCCTATACTAGTTCAACTAACAAAAAATTTGCCCAATTGGGGCGGGCTAGTGCTGGGTGTGAAAGGTGATGAGCATGAATTCATCGAAGAACTCACAGAAGCTCATGGTAGGTCTCACGATGTCATTCATTTGCAAATCAGACCAGACGGTGAATCGACTAAATGGAAGCCACAACATCGATACAATTTTCTGAGTGACCGATCAATCCCATGGATGACTCATGCTAAAGCCGTTGTTGATGTTGCCGCCAGCATGACCGAAGGAAAACAACATGCATTCTTTCGACCTATCGCTCAGATAGCTTTAGCCAATGCGTTCACCTTGCTTGATGAGCTAGATGAACCTGTGACTCTGACAAGAGCCTATTCCCTGCTCACTTCGTTGGATACGACTCAAGCGACATTGAAACGCTTCAAGCGGATAGTGACAACCGCCAAACAACAGGAGCTAGCTAATTTCTTCGATTCCACTTTCATCCAGGCCAAAGCCCATGAACAACAAGAGGCAATCAAAGGCACTCTGACCACCTACATGTCATTCTTTCTAGATCCTGATGTAGCTAATGTATTTTCTAGTGACGAACCCAATACCTTCTCATTTTGTCAAATCGATCAAGGAGCAATCATCACGCTAACAATGCCTCAGAGACTCATATCTGAAAGACGCTATGTTCAGACTTACTTGAAAATTCTGTTCTATCTTCATGCTCTAAGACGTTTTGACAAACCAAGCAAAGAACGAAAGAATGAAAATCTCATCCTCCTAGTAGCTGATGAATTCCAAGATATTGTTACAGCCAGTGAAGACGGAATAAGCGACCATAAAATAATCGATCGTATCCGCTCAGCCAATGCCGCCATCATCGCTGGAATGCAATCAGAGATCTCTGCAGACCCAACTATCGGGCAAATCAAACGCAAAGTTCTCACACTCAACATGAGAACTAGACTCATCTTTAAAGCCGCAGAACACGAAGGAGCTACACTCAGCGCAGAGTTCATCGGTAAAAAAGAAATCTGGAAAACCACCAAAACCTCCAGCGGCTATGACCGCACCAGCTACACAAAACGTAAAGAGGAAGAATACAAAATCAAACCAACAAAACTAATGAGCCTCGGTGACCACGTAGCGATCATCGTCCATCCTTCAAAGAAATGGATCAAAAAGAAAATAGCTCCGTTGAATGGCAAGGGTAAGGTTTATGATTGGTATTAAATTTGAAGGAACTATTTGATCCGCAATCCCTATATTCCTCCAACAATTTAATTAATCTGGCTAATAACAGCTCCTCTCGTATAATACCCACAGCCCCAAAAATAATTCCAATTCATATAAGAATCTATGCAGAAGACTCACAATACGATCTCAAAATCTCCCCCTAGCTTAGAGACCTCTTCTCAAAAGCCCCAAAATGACACTACAGTGAACCCATTTACAATTACTCCTGATACCCGAATAGATTTGATGAAGTTTGAACTAACCCAACTTTATGACTGGGATAGGCTACATGCTCAGCTTCGGCGCAGGGATCTCATTTTCTTTTTCGGCGTGCCTAGTATTTTATTAAAAATCATTGGAGAAAACATTTTTGATCTCAAAAACTATGAGATATGCCTTTCAGTTCTTGGCTTCATCATATCTCTTTTAGGGTTTTCTATCAGCTCCAGAGCAACTCAGTATGTGACTGCATATAAAGAAGTCATAGCCCTCAGAGAAGCAGACCTTGGAATTCAGTTATCAAAGGATCTTGAGGATCGTGTAGGACGAAAAGGAAAGATCACAGCAGCCGAAAGAACTAAAATTATTCACTCCCTCATAATCGGTCTTTGGATATTTATTTTTGCGATCAACATTTATACGAATTTATATTAATACAAGCAAAGATCATCACTCCATCACCGAAATCTGATCAATCCTAGCATCTTTCTCAGGCAGAAATATACCTGACGGCAGTTCTCGGAGATAGATCACTCTATGGTCTGTAATTGCCTTATGAATCACATCTAGGTTTGCACCAACGACAATCACCTTGCTTTGCGTGAACTCGATGCGTAAGGCATGAGACAAGCCTTTGACTCCGTAGAGATGATTATATCCAGCAGAGTAGCGTGATTTATCACGCTTGATGAAGGTGAGCATGTTTGAACGGTCCCTGAACTTCACAAACTCATAGCACTCAGTCTTTGACCGACCGTCAAAGCCATTAAAAACCTCCTCACTCATGCTACCCCTCTTTGCAATGACGTTGCTGGCTGAGGTTGCGAACGCACACTTACTTCTGTTACCCGATTCGCAAGCTCTTGCTGAGTTTCGTCTAACCTCTTCTGCTCTAACAATTCTTGAGCTAACATTCCTTGTCTACTCCTACTCACCCCCTCAATAAAATCTGCCTTATTCTCTACCCAAATCGAAATTTCCTCTCTAGCCCTAGATGCACTGACATAGAACTGTTCCATACTTTCTGCTCCTTGACTCTGTGCCCCCTGACAGATGATTACTTTCTGCGTTGTCTTACCTTGACTTGCATGACTAGTAGAAACATACCCATATGCAATGGCTGTTGTTCCCTTCGCTATTTTACTGCCATTTTGAAGCTCTATTTCACCCGTATCTGTAATTGACTTCACCTGATGCACCGAACCGTTATAAATCCTCTTCCCTTCGATACTTTTGACGTTTTTGGTAAAGCGAATCTTATCATTCACAACTAGTTTCAACGGTATTTGCTCAAACACTTCAAAATGCGTTGAAAAGCTTAAATCTAATCTTTTCAGTGCCTCTGAATGCTCCGAACTGAGTATAATCTGCCCGTCTTGCACAGCTTCTATTTTATACGATTCCCCTCTCTTAGAAACTCCGGCCACCCCTTTATGAAAACAAATCACATTGCCCACTTCCAGAAAATGCGCCATCTGCTTTTGTGCATCGGTCAGATTTTTATTGCGATAACTTATCACTTCTTTCTCTTCTGAACTTAAATAACCTATCGATTTGAGCTTCTCTCTAATGGCAGAAGTAACAAGCCGCCCTTCTGCGTGAGAAGGTGACACGACCAAAGTATTTTTGCCAACTCCATCAACATAATCTTGAGCGACAAGCTTCAATTTTTCAGCTAAATCATCATATTCTTTGATAGCTCCCATTTCATCAAATATCTCAACTGCGTCTATCACATTTCCAACACTCAAACACTCAACAGCCTCCTTATATTGAGCTAGTTTCTGTCGATAGATAGTGCGTGTCTCTTTCACTTCAACCAAGCCACTATCTGTCACCAAGCGCAAACTCCCCCTACCCACACTTTTATGTTGAAAAACATCACCACTAAGCACTATACGATTTCCATATTTTTCACTTATTTCAAACAGCTTACTAAGCTCTTTTGCCGAGAGCATGCCTGCTTCATCAACCCACAACACGGCATGACTCGCTTCTTCCTGTAAAGCTGTATTGAGTAAAAATTGCTGAATCGTCTCGCTGTTTTCGAAACCTTCTTGCTTTAGCACCTGATGGCTCGCCTGTGATGTCGGAGCAAATGTATACACGCGCTCGCCAAATTTCATCATCGAATCTATTGCCGCTTTCATCATCGTAGTCTTTCCTGTTCCAGCCTTTCCAGCCACTACAAACACACGATCTTTAGAACGCATCAAAGCCTCAACGACCGACTTCTGTTCATCATCTAAGTTAGAATCTTGAAGGCTAAACTCAGAATGTATCTGATATTGCGTTCCTTTAGTCCGAGCTAAGAATTTTAGTATTTTATTCTCTTCTTCCAACACTAATTTAGTAGTCACATATTCAGTATTATTCTTGCTACTAATAATCAATTCATCACGTCCTGCTATTTCATCCTCTACCTCTTCTACCGTGCAACTACCAAGTGAATTTTGCAAAACCTCTGCGATAAGCCTACGATACTGCATCACACTATCTCGCTCGAACATAGAATCGATGGTCTGATCTACCACTTGCTTTAAATCAACATGAATGCTTTCATTTGCGTCCCAATCATAATCATCGCCCACTCTGTTAGCACGCTCCAGCCACTGATTCCGCATCTCACTCTTGCTTGTATTCGTGATTTTAGGATTACGAGTGCGTGAAGCTAAGCCATCCATCGCTTTTTTATCCCCAGCAATGCCTAATTCCTCTGCCAGATGCTCTATTTCCTCAGATCGTTTTGAAAACTCATCAATCAAAGCCTGTGATACTCCCCTCACCTCAAAGCCAAACTTCTTATTGATAATTTCATAGCCAAGCTCTTTCAATCCCATCGCCAATCGACTATGAAAAGCCGCTTGAAAATACGGAGCTTCTTTTACAACATGATACAGATCTACTGCTTGAAACCTAGCATCATGTAACGTTGTATTAAAAGTATAGGCATGACAATGAAGCGCAGGATCGCATTCCATCCGTTTTGAATTCTCATTAAACACAGGTCTGGAAACCAAATGAGTAAACTCAGCCCACACCAAATTACCTGTCTTGGCTTCCGTAGCAACACCACCCTTACGCACACGCACATAAGCACTTTCCTCCACACTCAACATCGTATCTCTAACAGCTTTCTGAAACACAGACAGCACTCTCTCATCAGAAAAAACGCTATAGAGAATTGAGACTGACTTAGGAGCAGCCCAGGTCAGATCGCATCCACAGCGCCGATCAAGATCTTCTCTAGGGTTCAACTTTCCAAGCGTATCAGGTCTACGATTATCACACAAAAGCGAGAAATCATCCTTCTCAACATCGCCACTGAGCCCCAAAACACCAGCCGCTTTCCCCGCCCAAACCCCACAACCAACCTCCTGCCCATAATAATCCCCCTGAGCCAGCCCAGAATTATAATACGACTTCGCCGCCCCTACTGTTTTACTGTGATGAATTCTCAGCATCCAACATGTATATACCACCAGCTAGACATACGGGAGTCCCTTTTAAGGATTTTATTACCTCAAATCTAAATTCCACTTTTTTATGAACTTTTAGCTTTTCCACGGCTTACAAATTTCGCAGAGTATAATCAGAAATCACACATGCCAGTAAAGTTCAAACTAGACCAAGTAATTTTAGGATGTGCTCCTATATCATATCGACGAGGTGATAGCCCCAAGCTGATTTATAGAGAACTGTTGTCGCCTGAAGATCCTGAGTTAATCGATAGATTAGAGCAACTTCATGGTTGCATTTTTTCTAAAATTACAGGTTTACCAGAACCTTCACACGTTAAAGATCTCGTTATCATAATTAATAAAGAGCTTGATGGCTTAGCATACATTGATGAATTAAAGGTTAACGGAGTCGTAGATTATAATAAAAAAGAAGCCGTAATTGGTGATCCAATTAGAATTTCAGATATAAAAAAAATTATTTCTATCGATTTAGGTATTAACATTTCACCTGAAGATGCTGTAATTATTGTCCGAAGTTTTTCATGGAAAAGATCTTTATTTTTCGATTTTGGACCTTTGCATAATAGCACAGGACCTAGAACCTATGATATCCAAAAAGCTTTAGCACAACAATTAAGTCTATTACTAGGAATCCCTTCATCATCGGAGCCTACAACTCAAGGCAGAACTAGAGTTCAAGAAATGAAACGCTCTTTGGACAAATTTGATGCTCTATTAGCCAGAAACTGTAAAGAAGAAAGCTACTATCAAAAATTATTAAATGAAGCCCCTTGGATGTTCGGATCGTCCTATAGTAAACTTAAGAGGCACAAAAAATTAGATGATGAGAATATTCCTGATTTAACACTAGTTCGCTCATACGATGAGTGTCATGATATTGTAGAACTAAAACAGCCTTTCTTGAAAATATTCAAGAAAGACAATACATTCGCATCTGCTTTTCACAACGCTTGGGATCAAGCGGAGAGATACTTGAATTTTTGTGATAATCAGCGGAGCTACTTAAAGGAAGAGAAGGATTTAGATTTTCAAAATCCCACCTGCATTCTATTAATAGGTAACTCATATGATAACGAACAAGCCAAACTAATAAAGAGTAAGGAAGCATTCAACTCAAGAATTCGTGTAATGTCATACCAGCAATTAAAGCAACAAGCAGAACATATTTTAGAAACCTCAATGAGGACACAAGACCGAAATTACAGCCCAAAATCTACCATCTCACCTAGTGAATAATGATAGAAAGTCTTTCCGTCCTCAGAGCAATAGATTAGCAAGTGTTTTTAATAATCAAGGGTCTAATGTATCACTCGTATCTTCTGCAAAGTCTTTACAATAAATTAATCACTGATAAAACCCTTATGATCGTAACATTCTAGACAGACATCTCCTCTTAAACAGAGTTTAAGAAGGGCAGAAGACGGCAGAAGACTATTTTTGCATTGCTTTCAATCGATTATTTGCCTCATTTAATTTAGTAGCTAAATGGGCGTTTACAGCTTCTTTTTCTTCAAGACGCTTGTGTAGGTCTCTCTTACTCCTCTCCAGCATAGCTACCTTTCTTTCCACGTCTTTAATATCTCCAATTTGAGCAAGTGCTACACTCAGCTCTTTACGCTCAGTTACCATCCTCGCTAATTCTATATTTTTCTCTTCTAAGGAATCCTGCAATGACTTGATTCGTTTCTTGTGAGCAGCTATCGCATTATTAAAAACAATCACTTCATTTTTCAAACGTTCCATCTCTGCCCTTTTGTCTTCTATGATCTTATTTTTATCTTCCTTTAATGATCTAACTTGCTGCTCTAATTCTTTTTGATCTTCCACATATGGTTGTTTTACTGTTTCCACGACTTCTTTGGGGTCTACTTTCAATAATCCTCGGAAAGCTGCAAAACAAACGGCCGCCAATTGAATGACTAAAATCCAATATAGTTTGTTTCTAACACTTGGCTCCTTTAGTATTCTAACCCCAGATAATGACAGCAATGTCAATATGACAACCACAACAAAAGCAAATAGTAATGTATAGCTAATTGCGATTTTTATAATTTCTATATGTGCTTCAGCCTCTATTTTCATTTTATTAATATTTTAAGAATATAGCTCAATTAACCAAATTAGTCGATTTCATCTTACAGAAAGCATTAAAAATTAGCTTTAAACCCTACTCCAAAAAATCGATCTTTTTCTTGGCTAAAGGGTAAATCACCCTCCGAGTAAGATATGCTCCATCCCTTTTGCGTGACTAAGCCTACTGAATACATAAACTGCTCATCTCGTCCCAAGGACTTAATCGTATTAGATGCACCAAGTTCCTTGTAATAACGGGCGTTCATTTCTAGATACACATACTCTCCAAATACTTTTGCAGCTAACGATCTAGAAGCTATCTCAGCCCCTACCCTAAAATAACTGTCATCATCACCTCCACGAACGGATATTTCCTCCTCTAAAGGATGGACATAATCAGCAGTAAACAACAAAGTTGGTATTGATGCTCCGTTCACTGAAATTTTTCCATCTATACCAGTAGCATAACGCAATACAGCCGAAGGATAATCAAATATATTAATCTTTGCTCCTATAGACTGAGGGTCGTAGGCTTTAAAATCCAAAGCAGTATGAGCCCCGAAAGTGAATTGATAGTTTTCAAACTTTTGATCACTTTCAAATCCCAAATTTAACCCGACCTCTGTGTATAGATCATTACCTAAAGTTTTTCTTACTGCTGAATTAAATTCTTCCAGCTCTTGTGGCGTGCCATTTCTTAACAGCCAAGTTAACCTTTCTGCTCGCCTTTGCGCAATTTCCTCATTTTCTAATTCTTGAGCCTTATTTAAAAATACAGATCTTCGCGTAAAGTTATACTGCACGTTCAAAGACATAAAATCTTGCGGGTTAATCGAAGAATCAAATGCTACATTACCTCTCGTTTTAAAAGCCCAATCTATACTACCCTCAGCACCACTTTCCAAGGAGAGTTGGCTTATTTCATTTGATTTTGAAAAATCCCAAGAAATTCCTAAACTCGACTTACTGGAGTCATCTAAAGTTAAGGTTAAAAATTCGACATTTGCTTTATCTACAAATTTTCCGATCTTAGAATCTTTTCTAAAAAAGCGATTAATATATTTGTTATACGTTTCAGGAGAATTCAGCTTCTCCTTTAAATCTTCTTTTTTCGATTCATATAGATTTTCTAACTTCTCAGCCACAAGTCTATCAAATGATTGAGACCAAGCGTTATTAGAGAACAGAAGAGATACTACAGAGCATATTGTTATACATTTCATAATTTTTGTATTTCGTTTTTCAAAATTTATTCGCCAAGGAATAGATAAATATCATCCATTTTTCGCCCCAGATCGCCTACCGTTTTGGACGCATCTAATAACAAATCAGTCATAGCTTTCACGGCTGTGCTAGACCTCCATCCTTCTTCATATTTAGTCCTAAGTAAAACCCTATGTATACGGTCATATCTTCCAGCCAATGCCTTAGCCGCTGATTTCCTCTGTTGTTCAGTCGCCGATTTAACATAAAACCTAAGATCATCTACTTCATAAGACTCTGCATCTTTAAAGCTTACTCCCATTGGCATCTCATACAATGCTCTATTTGTTGCCCACGCACTTGAATGTGCGGCGTTATTTCTTGTCCAGCTCATA
Source organism: uncultured Rubritalea sp. (assembly GCA_937132085.1). Lineage (GTDB taxonomy): Bacteria > Verrucomicrobiota > Verrucomicrobiia > Verrucomicrobiales > Akkermansiaceae > Rubritalea. The sequence continues at coordinate 49,329 of CAKZNV010000163.1, forward strand.
ATATATATTGATTGATTTTAATTTTATCGCATCTAATAGATACAATTGATTTATTCGAATACATCTAAACATGGATGACTCACTCACTTCAAGAATATTACAAACAAACACCATTTTCCAATATGGAAACAAGCTCTTATATTCTTATCTGACCACACAAATACCTATGAGTCATTCGTTTCATAGGTCTAACACCTAGGTTTAAATTCCAGTCATTAGATAATAGAATATTCTCAACTTTAGGAGTCTCGGCAAAGGTGAAGCCTGCGTTTTTTAACCGTTTTACTTCTTGCTCCATTAGTTTTCTCGCAATTTTCTGCAGATTCTCCCATGTGAGCTTGTTGAATACTTGCACGCTATCAATCCGAGCAAAGAGTTCTGGACGTAGTATCTGTTGAGCCTGATTTTCTACGAATCTTCTCAACGCTGCACCTGATTGCTGTCGTGCTTTGACGATGGCTTTTGAGGCGATGTTGGAGGTTAGGACGATATAATATGCAGTGAGATCGAGAATTGTTCCATCTGTTAGAGTCAATCTGCCATTGTCTAATATTTGTAGGAGCAGGTCTAAAATTGGTGGGTGAGCTTTTTCTATTTCATCGAAGAGGATAGTCCCCTGCCCGTTTGTTTTTTCTAGCAACTGCTGGAATACTCCTTGCCTCTCTGATGTGCCAAGGAATTGATAAATGGAGTCTGGATGCTGAAACTCGCTCATATCCAAACGAATGAGGTTATCATCACCAAACAAATAGCGAGTGAAGCATACTGCTAGCTCTGTTTTACCTACTCCCGTTGCTCCGAGGTAAAGAAAACTACCTTTTGGGCGGGTCTTCTCTGCCATTCCCATTTCACCGATGCGTAAGATTTCTGCGGTCTCTTTGACGGCCTCTTCCTGACCGATGATATGCTCTGACAAATGAGTTTCTAGTTGATCTAATTCTTGTGTTTTCATTATTTTTCTAGTTTTTTGCGCAAAACATTCATCAGCTCTTCACGTTGTTGAAGAGCGTTGTTCAGGTCATTTGGTGCGTAAGTGGGTGCGTTAGTAATTTCATTTGTCACATAAATATAAAACTCCGTTCCTGCTAAGGCTCTAACAAACGGCTTATCCTTGTTAGCTTCTTTTTCCAGATTCCCAGCATAGTCATCAACCACTGTTGCTGCTCCCTCTAACGCTCCATTGCGTGCAGTTGTTAGAACCTCTTCTCCCAATATAGTCCGACCTCTTTTCTGAGCGAATCTGCTCATTGCTGATAGACCTTTTGCTAGAATTTTCTTAGAATCTCTCTTCACCCCCGAGCGAATCATTTCACCTTTGATACCTAGCGAGCCATCATCCATTCCATAGCGTTTAGTGCGCAGGTTATAATCTCGGTTTAAGCCTGTCCCTGTCATATTCAATGATTTTCCAGAAGGCAGAACGACTCTCCAGAGAGTTTTCGTAGTCACACGATTTCCTCTGTGGTCTTTGTCTATGCTGCCATGAATCTCACTGCCATAGGGAATCAACACCTTACCATTGCTTCTAACAGTTTTCATCACCTTGGCTATAATTGGCAAATCTTGAGTTCCTGATGCAACTGTGGTAACCAACCTACATCGTATCATCGTTCCCATAGGGATAGTTTGAGTAGGCTCATGCTTCACTATCTTTGTCTTTATTGGCTTTGGCTGAACGGGCTGATAGAAATGCACTAATGCAGGCTGAGGTTCGAATGCTTCGACCTCTTGAAGATCTGGAACTTCTGGCAATGTTACAGCTTGCTTAGGCTCTACAGCAACTATTGGCTTTGTTGGTCGATATGGGCTATAACTCTCACGTTTTTGAACATGAACTCCTTTACCCATATCCGTTGGCTTCTCAGCAGAACTTCCAATGAACGGTATTTTCGGAAGCTTAGGAAGCTCCACAGTGCCCTTACCGCTACGCTTGCGACAACCATTAATGAAATAGAATATCGTGAGGCAAAGAATCACCAGCAGCACGGTCTTACCTATGCCTGATTTGAAGAAATATAGTTTATGAATCATGGTATTAGTTTGAATGTATTTTCTGCGCTTAAATGTAATTTGCGCCCTTTAGTGTTCCCGATCATTACCGCCTCAAAGGCAATGCTCTGATCTGCAGCAATGATATATTTTAACAAGCCAAGTTTATTGGGCTTGTAGACACGGCTTTCACCTACACGAATTCTCATTTGCGAGGGATTCAGCTTTATCGCGTTTTTCCCTATGTTCTTTATCGTTCCAAAGATTACTAAAGTATCCTCTTTAGAAAATCGATGCACCTCAGTAACCATTGTTTCCACATCTTTGGCTGTATGTAGAAAAGCTACCTTACGTGATGAGACTCCTTTATATTGGTCTGGCAAAGATGCTTCCAGATCATCTCTAGTCCGCGCTAATTTCACAAGCTGCATCACTCGCTCTTGCCATAGGTCAATTTTAAATCGAGATAAATCAGCCGCCTCTATTTGCTTTGCTTTTTCGCTCTTTAGCAAATGCACCACACTATCTGGTGCATCACTACCGACCAACTTAAACAACACCATTCTATCATCGCATAGAACTTGCATGAACGAAGTAGATTTTAAATCTAACAGCCTCAACACCACGATCTTTGAACCTTTAGGGCTAGAATATTGAACCTTGCCTGGGGTGCTACCATCAGTTAGCCCTTTGCCCACGACCATCGAGACTTTCTCAGGAAACTGTAATATAGTCGTTAGCTCATGGTGGATCTTAATGACGGTGATATTCTCAGTATCGAAACTAAGTGTTCTCGGTGGATGAGGCTCAACGGCATAGGCTACTGTTGACCATAACATTAAAATTAGAATGTATTTCATTTGATTGGTGTGGTTTGAATTTGAAATGAACTGACTAAGGTCGGATAAGCTCCATTAGCCGAGATTTGCGGATTCCTCACAAAGGTTAAATTCACCTTTAGATAAAGCCCTTCATCAAATGACCTCCCTGAAAAACTACCAAAGCGAATCAATTGTCCTTCAACAACCATCTCAATACTCCCGTCTGTAGCTTGCAACATCGATATTTTGGAAATCTCTACTTTTTGATGAATCTCTTGCTCTTTAAATCGATCCGCTTCCGAGAGCAGATATTTCAATGCTTGATTATAAGCTGATTGGTCAAAGAGCCTCTTCATTCTCTTAGGCTGATCCACTCCATTAGCATGACGGTTAAACAATGCCTCAACTGCCATCGTTGCTTGATCATCATGGAGCTGCTTGGCTTCTGTAAAATCTAAGAGCTTGTCGAGATAGTAAGTTTTCTCGCCCACTACTAAAACCTGCATTTCAGCATTGATTCGGCTTACTAGATGCCAACGGTCTATAGAGAAACCGACGAATGTCAGAATGAACATCACGCACCATAATCTCGCTTGATTCCTGTGACCTTTAAAAGTATTTATTGCATTCTTCATACTCCAACCTTTCTAGCTATCTCTTCTGCTCTCTCATTAGGATTCGAACTTTGAGTTGGACTTCCAGACATCGCAGCGAGTGTCCCTATTGCCGCAGGCAAGAGAACACTTCCTGAACTTGCCGCACCCATAGCAACCCCTGCCAATCCACCAGCAGTTGATGCACTAGCTACAGCTCCTTTTCCTCCGCCTTGCATGGCCGCAGTAACTCCTGCCCCTACAGCATAGCCAGTTCCTTGCCCTAGTGAGCGACCAAACCCAGAAAGTAGATCCGCACCTATTTGAGAGCCATGTTGCAGCATTTTAGAAATCAGCTTAGGAGCAAGTAATGTGCTCACCAAAATCCACAGACTAATCACTATCACGACGAAGAACATCTGCGCGCCTTCGATAAGAAGACTTTCGTTAGAAGCTTTTCCAATGCTATCACCTGTTACCAATTTCAATAAAGATGCGGTGAATATATCTGACACGGCCCACCCGATCGGGATACAGATCGTCCCTAGTAAACCGAGCAGAAACTTCACACCAATACTTCTCGTAACTCCAAGTGCTAGCATAGAAATAAATAATGGGCTCACACTTACACCAAACACCAAAACCAGCTTCTGAATGATGAAGCAAATCCACATGACAGCTAATGCCATATTCGCAAACAAGAGAATCAAACCATAAAGAATTACCATTCCCAGCCCTCCCTTGTCAGCCCATAAAATATCCCAAGCTCCAACTTCTTCACCTTTTACATCAGGCTCAACAATAAGCTCGGCAAATCTTCGATGTGATTCCGCTGGTGATGCGTCTAGCTGATCTACCACACTATACGCCATCGCCTGTAATTGATCTATCCAGTCAGGGAATACGCTGATAACCACAGCAATAATCCCAGCAGTAGCCACGCTTCGTATCAATGTGCTCAAATCTCCAAATGTGCCTCGCCAAGCCGCCATCGTTACGCCAGCAAATACAAGCACGATTCCGATAGTTGAGAATACTCCATACAACTCCTGCGCTTTATCCAGAATATCTGGAAACAATTCATTAAATCCAGTCTCCATATCTATCTCTTCCTCCAGTTTAAAATGACAGGCTTCGTATCGATCTTGAACGTGCGAGCATTTTTGAGTGTGCCGTGTTTAAGCTTGGCTTTCTCATCTTCCACAAAAGCTTTTTTCTCGATGCTTTCCTGAACTTGATTCTCCATCCAGCGCACAAACACTTCGTTCTTCGCTAAATTCGACTCACTATCTATTGCTGATAACTCAGCTTCCAAGCTCGACTTTATAGAAGCAATTTTCTGCACTTCACTTCCAGTCTTCGCAAATTTTAGCTGATGATTAGCACTGGCTATCGCAGACTTGAGCTGCTTTCTACGGCTAAGTGTGCTCGTCTGAATTTTGCGATAATTCTCAATGCTACGTTTTGCTGCTACCTCTGGTAGATAGCTCTCTTCCTTACGCTTACCTACTATCTTTCCATCAATAGTAACTTCCTTATTCACTCTCTGATAAATAGGATCATACTTAAACGCCTCCGCTCCTTTAATTTCTATCAATATCTCCCGAGCCGTTTTACTCAGAGTTTTTTGTTTGAGAAGCATATCTAACACCTCAGAGCCATTGAGCTTCTTTATGTCAGCAGGGTTACCATAACGTTTCAAATAGTCATCAAACTGCTTGATCTGCTGTGCTAGTCTCAACACTTGCGATTCATTGCTGATCCCGTGCAGTAACTGTTCAAGATAATCACGTTCACTACTAATACGCTGAACTGCGATGAGTGTCGGATCAGTAACAATAATCCCGGCCTCTGATAACGAAGTCAGAAACATTCCAATAATGATAATAGCTATAGTTTTCATTATTCGTGGATTTCTACAGCTCGGTTATGTGCCTCAATCTTTACGCCATCATGAGTGACGTGTGCTGGCACAGGAATCTGATAATAACGAGGCTTTGCCACAGGCTGGACTACTTCCGTCTTCTGTTGCTTTTCCTCCCAATAGGCTCGACGCGTCTCATGAGCCACACCTGCCTTATAGCCTCTCTCATAAATCACCTTTGGTGACGGACTAGATGAGCAGCCAATTCCCAACAGGAACAGCACGCTCAAGATTAAGTAATTCATTGTCTTTTTCATAATAGTAGTTGGTGGTTGTTTGTATCTTAGGCTTCACCAGCCTTTCTAATCATTACACGCAACTACTGATGAAATTATCCATAGACTGCTCAAATTAGTCTTACTAAATCTCATGATCTAACACTTTTATGGGCTTGCCAGCCCAAACCCGTCTAAACTGATGGCAGTTTAATCCCATTATTCTTGGGGGATGGAACTATTTACTCTTAAGACTCTCTATTTTCTATATCTCAGTTTGGATATAAATCTGAGGTTATCCGTATCACCTACAATAAGAGACTGTGCGACTCTCGGACAGTCTCGATTAAACACAACAATAGAAAGTATAATTATATGAATGAATTAATAGTTTTAGCACAGCAAGGAGCTGGCACGCTACAAGAAGGACTCGGAGAAGTTGTTGCGATAATACGCAGTATCTCTGTTGTGCTGTTTTTTGCTGCATTGGTGATTAGTGGTGTGATGTATGCAACTGGTAAGACAGACGCAATCAAGTATGGGTTAGTTGGCTCTGCTATAGGTGGGCTGGCATGGTTGATCGTCACAGCGATGTTTGGAGCTTCTGGCGCAGATGCAGGCGTAACACTTCCTAAATTCTAAGCTCATGAATGAATATCAAAAATACCATCCATGCAGTGCCAGCCAAGACAGCAAGGCGGTTGTGTGGAAGCTCCAAGGAAAAGAAGTGCTGTGGTTTACGGCATCATGTGCGGTGGCAATCTTATTATTCAGAGTGATATATGATGCTCTTCACTTCGGTTTTATAAGTAGCCTGACATCCGCCGTGATGTGTCCTCTCCTAATCCTCACCTATTTACTACGTTACGTGGTGGGCAAGCCAGCATCCTACGCGAAAGACTGGCTAGAATGGAAAAGGCTACAGATGCGCGCATGGCTTGCAGAACACGGTATCACTAAAAATGCTCAAGCATTAATCACTCAACCCAAGCAACATGATGAATAAAGGATTACAAGATGCCTATGTAAGCCATGGTCAATTAGTGTTCGGTGACGTCAATAAAGGTGGCTATGTAGCGAAAGGCTACATGGTCAGCCTGCCCTCGATGGAGAATGCGTCAGCTAGCTACCTTGATGAATTACAACATGGAATGTGCTCATTGGTGAGATCATTGCAAAATGAGCGGCTTCAATTTGCATGGTCTACAGGTGATGACTATCAGAATCATCTGTTAGAATATTATCAGACAACTAAGTCTGAGGTGCAAAATGAATGGTCAAAGCGACAACGCTCCGAAAGGTTCTGTCGCTACACGGATAGAAAACTCAGAAGTGAGAGATTAGTGATCTACTCAACCCGTCCACTAGATTGCAAAGCTGTAAAAGGAGACATTGAAATGCTACTTGAGTCCAGCGCAAAGAGCTTTGAGATGCTTCAAACCGATCTTTCTCAAATCATAGAAAATCTCGGAGGATCAGTTACAGCATTAGCTGACAGCGACTTATTCGAAGAATATTACCGAGTGTTCAGCCCTGCAACAAATCTACCTGCTGAGTTCGAATTCGATTCTGCCAGATCGGTGCTTGAAAATTGCTTGGCTGGAGATGCAAGCCCGATAGAAAAGCCTGACATAGGGCTATATTTTGACGGCTACTATCATGGTATGCTGAGTATGAAATCAATGTGTCACAATACCTACATGGGCATGATTCAGCAACTCACAGGCTTAGCCATTCATGATTATTCAGTAACGATGAATGTGACTGCTTTAGATGTAACGAAGCAGATCACAAAGATTCAGTCTGAGGCAAACAAGCTGCGAACTGCATTGACTAAGAGTAATAACATTCAAATGAGTTCAGCTTTGGCGATGAAAGAGCAGAAAATAGCACGGCTAATGTCCAACCAAATTCAACCCATGAATGGGCAGTTGATCATTGCTGTGAAGAGTAAAAACCGAGATAAGCTACAGCAGAAAATGAGCATCATCAAATCTGCGATTCTACGAATGCAATCTGCTCAGGCATTAGAATGCGGCTTCCCGACGACGGCTCGTAATTTACTTCGTGCCAGCCAACCTGGGTGGAGCTATGACAAATACAAAGATGGAACACATTACCTAGAAGACATTAATCTGTGTCACTTGCTACCTCTCTCTGGCTCAAATTCTGACTCTCTCAATCAAGCCGAAGCAATCTATGACGGAGCGAATGGCAACTTGATAGGAATGAGTGGGTTCGCAGGCGAAGGAGAAAACGCATCACCCCAGCATATCGTCTGTTCTGGCGACACAGGCTCAGGTAAGTCTAATTTTCTGTGTGACTATATTTCACAAGTCTACAGCCTCTATGAATTTGTGGTTATCATCGACTTTGGCTTATCCTATGAATCTTTAGTGCGAGTTCTCGACCCAAAAGTAAACCCCCTGATTATAGAAGCTAAAAACAATGATGTAGTCTTCAACTATCTTGATACTCGTGGCAGAGCACTTATAGCCGAGCATCTATCTGATGTTGTCGGAGTCTGTAGCTTAATGGCTCATCTTGAAGATGGCGACCCCATCAAGAATATACTCTCTCGCTCAGTAGTTCAGTTTTACCAAGACCATTTTCAGGACTGGGTAAAAGCGAATCAAGATCGCTTTCAAGATCTATCACGAGATGCAGTCATCATTGAGCAAATCCGTAAAAGCAAGTCTGTAACATGGGAAGCCGCTACTGAGATATTTCTGAATAAAATAAAGCCTGACTCTGAGAAGCTCAGCAAACTAAGAAATGCAGTAACCGATTCTAACATTAAAGACTACCAACTGCGAGAAGTAGCAAGAGAAGAGTTATTTCGATTCAGCTACTCTTCTATGACTCCAGAAGAAGCCCCCAGACACTCGGACTTCCAAAACTGGCTCGAACTAGAAAACTTAGCAGAGGTAGCAGAAAGTGATGACATTGCTCGCTTAGCTAGCGACTTAGCAACATGGTGCGCTAGTGACGGACGACATGGCAACTTACTAGATGGAGTAAACACCGTCTCCTTTGATGAATCGCTCATCTATATTGAATTAGGAAACATTCAAGATTCCTCTGCTCAACTTAAAGAAATGTCATCTTATATCGTCACAAATTACATTCAATCAGCAATCGCTAGCAGAGCTCGATCTGAAAAAAAGCTAATCCTCATCGAAGAGCTTGGTGCGTTTTTCTCAATCAGAGGCGGTGCTAAAATCGCACGCAACTTCTATGAACGCTCAAGAAAATCCAACACTTGCTGTATTAGTGTCGCTCAGAGTTTAAGCTCCCTAGAACACAGGGATGTGGTTGAAAGCATGGTCAGTAACTCTTCAACAGGAATCTTCTTCAAACAATCAGGTGAAAGCGAGATCGAGTATATCTCCTCCGCATTCCGTCTACCACAATCAACCCGTGACACCCTACGAAGCTTCAACAAGCCGAACGCACAAACTGGCGCACCATTCTTATGCTGTAAAAAATCAGGTTCAACACCAACCATTCTCACAGGATGCCACATAGCCCACCCAGAAATGCTCTACCTAGCATCAAGCAGTGGTGGACAACATGAGAAGCGTAAAGCTGACTTCGATCACGATAAGGAGCTTATAGACGTCGTCATTGAGCAAGCCAGTGCAGAGTAACCACCTCCACCTGCGCCAGTCACGACCAACCTAAGTAGCAAAAAGGAGGCGCATATGCGCCTCCTTTGATTGTTGTAGCGATGCATGACCTCTACTGATTTCGCGATGCTTTAACTATTTTATCACGCTCATCACGCAGCTTCTTACGTAAGTATGATAAGCTCTTACTCACTTGATGTCTCACATATTTATCCTTATCTTTTTGTGGTTTACGAGGTTTGAATTTCTTCTTCTGATTCTCAGACATTGCCTCAAAAATAGTGTCTGCCGCAAAGTCACTCGGAAGAATCTTTTTGCGAATCACTTTAGAAAGGACTTTTTCTCGTTTAGACAATTTATCCTTCACTGCAACTAATATAGCTTTCACTTTTTTCTCAACCTTCTCGATTTCTTCTATGTCATAGACCATAGACTTATCAGGAGCAGCTTCACCTTCCTGCTCGTCATAGTAATTGGTGAGAACTTTGCCTCCATTAGTTATTGTTTTCTCGCTTCGTAAGGCGTCTTTTGCTCTCCACAGTGCTCTAGTCTTAAGAGATCCAAAAGTTGGAGTGCCTAAGACACGCCACCCCTTCACATGGATTTCTATAAAAAGATTCTGAACTACATCCTGAGCACCCGCTCGACCAAGAGCTGGTAAACAGTTGAAAGTGTAGTCAATAAGAGATGATCCGTATGTATAGAGACCAAGCTCTATCTCACGGTCATACTCCGTTTTATTTGGGTCTAAGACCTTTGTGTATTTAGGGCTAGGTCTGTCGGTGTCTTCTCCATATGTGGGAAAACCTGTCTCTATAGTTTTATTTAGTCTCATGATGATTTTAATTATTGTTTAGTCAATCAACGTTCTCGCTGACATCACCATTCAAACGTTCATCAATTAAAATAAACCACTAAAATACAACAACTTACAAATAAACCCCTCAATTAAAGTCTAAATTTATTCTCAATTAAGCTCAATTACTCCTCAATCCTCAATTTATGAGAATTTAACGATGAATACTCTGTGATTTGAGCTTTTCTTGAACTATTTGAACTGCTTCCGTCATATCCAATTTTTTAGGCGCAGCATCTAAACAACCTGTGCGAGTAATATACTGCCCCTTTAAAGGCGCAAGCATCTCAAGAGTAGGGTCAATAAACTTCTCACGTTTCTCCTTTAAACTTGGAGTCTCAACAACCTCCCTTCCATCCTCATCATAATTATGATATAAGCTATTCCAACAGGAGCAAATCTCACCAGCAGGGTCCAATTCAAAAAATGACTTTAAAACATTCTCGCCACTATCTTTTAAAAAACCAAATGTAGCACAGCGGAAAAGAGAACTGACCTCTAGTGATCTCTTGCAATAATAATCAGAACCTTCTGAACGTAAAGCCCTATCCAATTCTTCCACTTGATCGGGGTTAGAACCCAAAACCCATCTCCGTCTCTCCAACCCTACTACTACATGACTCACCCGCTCCCCATTTTGTAATATAGCAGGATAATCAAGAGTAAAATGCAAGAAGTGCTCTCTCCAAGAACTTACTTTGCTATTAAACTTTCTATTCTTATCATCCTTACTTTCACCTCCCTCAGTTAAGTGCAAACATTCATAATGAAGCACTCTATCCTCACCTTGCATTACTCCTCCTTAAAATTTACCTTGCCACATCTAGCACACAGATTTAATTACTTTTAGATCATCAAAAAAATTTAACCACTCTATGGGTAACCCCGTTCCACATATAGCACTATACTTCACTAAAAAGCAAGCCAGAATGGAACTGGTGAACCTTTATAAGGGCGAAAAGGCTGTTCCTCCTAATTCTGTTTTAGAATTTTCTCAATTTACTAGACCCAAATATCTCCCTAAAACCGAAACAAAACCCAAATTAGGCATCGGGTTACTTCTGCTAGCCCTAAAATTGATTGGACTAGATAAAGAAAGATACTCACGAGATATTTTATTATTCGAGGGTTATGAAAAATCCTTAGCAGAAGTCCTACATGCTTGTTTAGGAAAAACATTCTCTAATGAGACGTATGATCCAAAAGAGGAAAAAGACCGTTACCATCCTGGAAAAGATAAGCATTTCAGCAAATGGATATTAAATCTAATTAACTACCAACATATAAATTTTAAAAAGCACGCTAATAATTCAATAGAGCTATATAAGTTTCAAATCCATGGAAATAAAGAATTTCATACGTTTTTCTCAATTCATTTATTCTGCAATAACGAATGTATCACCTCACCCACTCCAGAAGATCTAAAACAAATTTTTCTCGATATCGTCGACCAAGCAAATCAGGTTCAGGCAAAAAAAGACGGACTTGAGGATGATGAAGTTGAGTATCTAAGAAGAATCAAAGATGAAACAAACGAATCTTATTGGGATGGGGAAAATATTCTATCTGAAATACTAGATCAAATCAACAACCTTTCTGCTAGTTCTAACAAGACTAGCATTACTACTGAAAAAAATCCCCGAAATTCTAAGAAAAACTCACAGCAAAACTATCCAGTGTCTCTCCAAAACTGGCACAAAAATTTAAGAAAGAACCCCTACTGGAGTAGTGTTAAAGTTCTTGCTGACAAGCCTATTGATCTACGTGATATTTACACTAATATTCGTTTATCTCAAATAAAAGAAGATTCCTCTAGACGCGGAGTTAGTGCTCTCAAAACTGTTCTAAATCGAATCCATAAAAAGAATAAAATAATACATCTTTACGGAGCCTCTGGCAGTGGTAAAACAACTCTTGCAAAATGGATAACTGGATACACATTCATTGAAAATGAGTATCCTACTATTCTAATCCTGCTGAGCCGATATCTAAACAAAATCGAACAAAACCCTCTCCTATCGCTACTAGAATTCTTCATTGATGACTGCTGTCACCCTACTAAGTATAGTAATAATTCCCAACAAGAGCTTGAGCAATTTTTCCTCAATCACAAAGAATCTATTCTCATTCTTGATGGATGGGATAAGATGTCGCACAAACAGCAAATTCATGTTACAGAACAACTAAATGTCCCACCTCTTTCCCACCTCAGCAGAATAGTAATTAGTAGGCCTACTCGGCATAATGGGCAAGGAACTGAAAACATTGTAAGATCTTATAAAATCCAACCTCTTACAATTAGACAAGCTAAAGAATTTCTCTCAGAAACCTTATCACTACCTGCGGATGACATTGCACGACTTCAATCAGATTTCTCTACTATAAAATATTTCACTCCCTTCTTTTTAGTAATCTTCAATTATTTATTTTCTCACCCAGATTTAAGATCTAGAAAATATAAAAACTTTGCAGACATGCTAACAGTAGCTGTAGAGGAGATGCATCCTACCGATGAAAAACATTCAGTCTCGGCAGTAAAAGAAATGGAGAAAATTGCTAATATTTTAAGTTTTCAAGAGGATAAAAAGCAAGTCTACTTTTCTACCAAAAATACACATATTATCAACTCTAGGCTTGTCACACGTCGTAGCTCAATATCGGCTTCTTATCCTAGTAAAAACTACTTCTTTCTTCACCCTATAATCCAATCATATTTTACAGCTACTAGTTTAGTAGAGAACCCAGATAATTTAGAATCAAAACTCAACAGCCACGGTTTACGACCAGATAGAGAAGAAGGCTGGATTCTAATATCAGGTTTATTATTCAACGATTCTCGACTTGTGGAATCTAATCAAATATTCTGGAAATTTTGGAAACAGCAAGTCAAACAGCCAGGTCTATTAAAATCGGTTATATGCCTAGTTGCTCACCTTCTTAAACAACAACGTGTAACAGATGGAGGAATGAAATTATTAGGAGTAGACTTAATTGCATTATTATGGGAGCAAATATTGAGTGAAATTAATATTGAAAGTAACATCAAAGCATTTATCGCTCTATCAGATAAAATTGACTTAATTTACAACCTAGAATTTCTTCCAAAAAGAATTCGTAAACAAGTCCACTCAATACTCCAAGAATTAGAGGACGAAAAACCACCTGAAAAGCTTTCCGAAATTGAAAAACTAATAGAAAATGGCGACGAAAAAGATCATATCAAGGCTCTTGATGAGTTAATCAATCTTTCTCAAATTGAAGAGAATCAAAATGAAAACAACGCTCGAATAAAACTTATTTTATCTTCCTTCAAAAAGATTTCATACAGAAAAAGATTTTCCAAAGCCCCCCCCGTTTTACTAAAAGAAATTTTGACACCATCTTCCACTCCAAGATTGCTCTTAAACTGCTTAAAGGCCATGGAGAATTATTCCATCGAAACCGATGCCTACAACCTTGCCTTACTTTATAAAAAACAAACAAGCCAAAAAATAAAGAACTCTATTGCTCGAATAGTCTCTAATTGTCGAAGTAAAGAAGCTCAAGAACTCATCTTGTCGGAGTTGTTAGAAAAACCAATTTCTAACACTAAAACCCTAAAGATTATGAGTAAAGGAACTCTCATCTGTGGTCAAAACATAGCTAAAATTATACTCCAAGCCGTCATTCAAAGTGACTATAAAAACAAGTCTTTCCCCTACCTAATGAAGCTACTTAGCCAATGCTTTCACACCTTACCATCAGAGCCAGAACAACTTAATTTTGTTTGGTATGTAGATTCCAATATCAAAAAAATTATAAAGATTGGTAACAAAGGATTAACAGAATCTCTAGTCTCAAGCTTTAGTAACTTAGGTCGAACATCTCATTCGTTCAAATCCACTTTACAAGAATTCATCGACCCAAAAAATCAAGACTCTCTTTGGGGAACTGAAGACGATAAGCTTTCTCAAAAGGTCAGAGTTCAAGCTTGTTCTCTATTAACCCTTTGCTACGACAAAAATTCTAGCATAGCATTTCTTAACGAACTACTTGTTACTAAACCTTCAAATTTAAAGTTCTTTAGAACTGTCATTAGAGTTCTCATTGAGCTATCTCCATTATCTGTCGTTCGTTATTATTACAACACAAAGTGTAATACATGCTATGAAGAACTTTTAAAGTGGTCTGAAATAGAAAACATCCGTATTTATCCAGACCGTATATATCGAGCTAATGGAGAAATCACTAATATCTTGAATGAAACAAAATGCCCCCAATTTAAGCATCAGGTTGAAGTGGATTTAAAGGCATAATTTCAGAAAACCAACAACTGTCTCATCGCCACTATTTCGCCAGTATTATCGCCACTATTTCACTGTTTTAGTGGCGAATTGTGGCGAAAACGCCCTTAAAAAGCCCTTTTAAGCCTTATAACTGCGTTAAACACTACCTTGACATGGTAGAGGTCACTGGTTCAAATCCAGTATCGTGCACCATCTTTTTAATAAGGGCTTACAAGAAATTGTAAGCCCTTATTTGTGTCCAGATATCTGGCGAACTTTAAAGTCGCTTATCGAAGCTGAATTCCTTCGCCTCGCTGATCTGTATTTTCTTAAAATCTGGATGATGAGGATTGAGTAAGATATTCGTTTCTTCAGGAATGAGAACTGAAGGCGCCATGATCGCTAGCTGACCAGCAGCATTGATCCAATCATCCCCTATCTCTTGACTCAACTTTGACACTGGACTCTCTCTCCAGTCTTTATGAAGAATACTCAGCGGATAGTTTGCCACTAGATCTCTCGGGATTTTCACCTCAATGATACGATATGGCATCGCTCTGGTAAGTGGCGAAGTAAGGTGAACCAACATTTCCAGAGCAGCCAATGCACGACTACCACCTAAATACACCACAGCACGCCCCGGTGAGTTCCAGCGCCCACCATTGAGCCTAGCTCCTTCACTAGAAAAGGCATCATCTACCCACTTCGGAGACACAATCCTATAAGCACTGAGATACTTCCTCTCCTCTTTATCTAGCTCCTCGTTATAGTTCATAGCGTTTACTTTTAGCTAAACACACCATGATCTATACGACCGATGAGATACTCCACCTCTCTGGCTCCGAACTCAGTATCCGCATAGCTCAACGGAGACTCACCAGCAGTGCCAGGGTTAGCAGTTTTAAGCCATTCACGAGTCGCCTCCTTAGTTTGGAAAACCTCCATAATGATCCCGAATAGACGAGCAAATCTCACCACACGTTCACTTTCTGAAGTTTCCAAACGACCAGATTTCTTTCGCCTATGAAGCGTAGCTGGTGAAACCCCAAGATAGCGACCTAGCTCTTCTTCAGGAATCAAAAGCAAGTCTTGTAACAACCTGAATTCCTTCATTGGAAATCCTTCACGCAAACGCTCAACAATCGGTGTCTGTGAAGCCTCTGCATTCTCTTCCACCATTATTTTGCTTTCTGGCTTCATCTCTTTTGGCAGAAATGAATTAACCACATATTCATCCGTATACTTCATATGAAATATTTAACTCACTCAATCAACATTGTCAAATGATTAAATAAATACTCTCACATGAAAGGTTGGTGATTTAAAAAAAAGAGGCTCTCGTCTATAACAACGAGAGCCTCTGAAATTGATTATTCTGAGTTAAGCTGGAGAGCTTACCACTTCCCCTGCTAATGGGTCTTCTCCATCTTCATCTTCGGTCGTCTCTTCCTTAGCTGTGACCGCTGGAGGTGTCGGAGTCGGTGGCTTCGGTGGACTTGGCATCACTGGAGGATCCTCCATTTCGCCTTTATAAAGTAGATCTTCAGTCTGCTTGCCATTAAGAGTTTCAAATTCTAGGAGAGCTCCAGCTACACGGTCTAGACCTTCACGGTGCTCGACTAGTAATGCCATAGCACGAGAATAAGCATCATCGATGAGAGTTCTAACTTCTTCGTCAATAAGTTGAGCTGTTTCTTCAGAGTAGGTTTTACCCTTCGCTTGGAACATCTCCTGATTACCGTCGCTTCCGTATTCTACCATGCCGAGCTTATCACTCATGCCCCACTCACAAACCATCTTACGAGCGATGCTAGTAGCTTGTCTGATATCACCTGATGCTCCATTTGTAACGTTACCGAATACTAGCTCTTCAGCTACTCGACCACCCATTGCAACACAGAGCTGGTCAATCAACTCACCTTCACGACAAGTGTATTTATCTTCTTCAGGAAGGAACATAGCCATACCAAGAGCTGGGCCACGCGGAATGATTGTTACTTTATGAAGCGGGTCTGTCTGTTCACAAATGATGTTAAGGATCGCATGTCCAGCTTCGTGGAATGCTGTGTTCTCCTTTTCCTTATCACTGAGAGCTAGTGAGCGACGCTCACGTCCCCAACGGACTTTATCACGAGCTTCTTCAAGCTCGGGTTGTTTAATATCTTCCTTTCCGCCTCTAGCTGCGAGAAGTGCAGCTTCGTTAATAAGGTTAGCTAGCTCTGCACCAGAGAACCCAGGAGTTCCGCGTGCGATGACGCCAAGATCTACGTCTTTATTAAGTTTTACCTTCTTAGCATGCACAGCGAGAATCTGCTCACGGCCTACTACGTCTGGAAGGTTCACTGTCACCTGACGGTCAAATCTTCCCGGTCTAAGAAGAGCTGGGTCGAGAACGTCTGGTCTGTTAGTCGCCGCGATGATGATCACTCCAGAACGAGCATCGAATCCATCCATCTCTACGAGAAGTGCGTTCAAAGTCTGCTCACGCTCATCGTGTCCACCGCCCATACCTTGGCCACGGTGACGACCTACTGCGTCGATCTCATCAATAAAGATAATACATGGTGAGTTCTTCTTACCTTGCTCGAACATGTCACGGACACGGCTAGCACCGACACCTACGAACATCTCTACAAAGTCAGAACCAGAGATAGAGTAGAACGGAACTTCAGCTTCACCAGCGATGGCTCTAGCGAGTAGCGTCTTACCTGTTCCCGGAGAACCAATCATGAGAACACCTTTAGGAATGTTACCACCGAGCATTTCGAACTTCTTAGGATCACGGAGGAAATCCACGATCTCATAGAGCTCTTCTTTCGCTTCATGAATACCTGCAACATCCTTAAATGTAACACGGTTTTTATCTTGGTTAAGCATCTTAGCCTTGCTCTTACCGAAACTCATTGCGCCCTTACCAGCATTCTTCATCTGGCTACGGAATAGGAAGAATAGAAGCAGAACGATTAGAATGATCGGAAGGAAGTTGATGAGGAACATTTTCATCGTTCCAGACTCAATTTGAGGAACGATTTTATAGTTAGACAGGAACATCTTGTCAGCATCCGTAAGATCAGTGGTGTTTATAGGCACAATGAATGGCTTCCATTCAGGCTTAGCACCTGCACGCTTGGTATAAACTAGCATATCACCCTCAAATACAGCATCTGAGCTATCTCCCCCTAGCTTAAGCAGTCTCATTTGACCTTTACCTTTGAGAACAATTTGCCCTTTAGAAAGCAGTGTATTTAACTCCACCATAGTGATCGATTTTTTCACATCTCGGGAGCTTGGTAATTCATTCACCTTTATAGTAGGGACGTTAAGACTCTGCTGGATTCGACTAATATATTCACCGTGAGCCTCTGTATCAAGAACCACTATAAAGGAAGTAGGAACAGGCTTCACCTTACTGTCATTATAGTCAGTAACATCCATTTTACCTTTGTATGTCTGCCTAATAACACTCTCTCCATAAACACGAGTCAGACTATCACCCTTGTTAAGACCATTATCTTTTAGATACTTGTTTATTTCATCATTGCTATCCTTTTTGCCTTCGTAGTCCTGTAATGGTGTAATCAAGATTTTATCTTCTTGAAGTAGTCCACGGAACTCAGAGAATGTAAGCTCTTTCGCTTGACCATTTGAGTTAGAATTCATCGCAGCGTAGATGATCCCTGCTCCGATAAGCAGCAGTATAATCACTCTCCAGTTAGGCCCAGATTTCTCAGGCTTACCTTCAGCATTAAGTTTAGGAGGATTAGGCCCTTTTTGTGATGGACCTTTCGGTGTTGGAGGAGGCTCTGGTGGTTGTTGGTTTGCCATGGAATGTATTTCTATTTTTTGGGAAAATTTCATCGGATATGAGTGTTGAAATAACTGAATATCTCTACCCCACTAGCGATAACGCTATATAGGTGCGGCACAAGGTATCGACAAAACTTAAAAAGGAAATCCTTTTTTCATAGGTTTCCAAAAAAATCATCTATTTTAGCGATGGTTGCTTGCACAACTCAGAGTTGATGTTCAGTATCTTTCTTAGTGAAATCTCACACTGAATCACCAAATCGCAAGCCAAGATTGCAGTTTTTTGAACATGCATCATTTCTAAGACGCTGGATCTCCCCCGTGCCCCGTTCTATCGCACATGCTGGCACCTTGGTGGACATCTTTGCGTCGTTTATCTCTATCGACGACACCGTGGACACTTCTGAGGCAGAAGTCGCTCTCGATTTACTCCGCCACGCATACCCAGAAGCAGACCACGGTTGGTTAGCCAGAAGACTACAGCGTGCATTCAAATCACCCAGCACTATTGATACGCTAGCGAATCGAATTAAAGCCGAGATGAAAGACTCTGCATTAGTCGATCTAGGTCTCCAGCTGTATCTACTCATCGATTCCTCAAACCACAAACAGCGTGGAGTCGAAGCGTTCAACTTACTCTTCAGTCTGATCGGAAAGTCCGAGCTAGGTTCAGCCATCTGTGAGGAAATGAACGACAGGTTTCAGGATGAGCTTCCCTTCACTAGAGTGATCTTCTCACCAGATCCTTCTGCCGATGTTCAGCTACCACCAGATCACACGAATCATGCATTTAGACTCTATAGAGCAGGACAACTTACCGTTCTACGTAACACGGGAGCTGACACTCTCTGGCTAGGTGGCAATGCCATCCTCTCTGGACACAGCACAAGATTAAGATCTCACCAGAGACTCACTCTACCAGGTTGGACTCTATTTCACGACGACCTCAGTTTCTTCCTTACCTCACATCAACAGGGCAAATCTAGACCACTCTTCATTCACGAAACCTCGGAGGGACTCACTGCTGAGCGTAGTCGATCAAGACAGAGTAGCATCAAAATAGCCTTTGGCACCAAAGCCACTCTGAGCGTGATCCGCAACTCTGATCTCACTATCAGTGGCCAACAACTATTAGAAAATACTCCAATAGTATTAGGGCTACACGAGAAAATTATACTCTCTGATGGCAAACAAGTAAGTCTAGAACATCTCCGACGTCAGGCAATGGAAGCTGGTGGCCGATTCAGACTCAATGAAGGAGAACAAACGATTCTAGCATCCAACGATCCCACCGCTCTGGAAAAAGGAGATCTTCTTCTTTCACCTGGACTAGCAGGTAGAGTCTTGCTGAAAATTAAGTTTGACCCCTCACGCACCGAAGGCCAGCTAGAAGTCATCGAGGCGGAGAGATCTATCTTCATCAATAACCAACCAGCCAAGCAATTCTCTACGCTCAATGACGGGATGTTAATTCGTCTTAGCTCTAGTCAGGGAATTCGTTGTAGATTCAGTGATGGCATTATAGATGAAGAACGAACTGTCATTCGAGAACTAAAGTTAGATGGTGTCTCACACGAATTTTCTAAGAAAGACATCGCCCTAGATAACATCGACCTCACGATCAAACGTGGTGAAATGCTCTGCATCATGGGACCTAGTGGCTGTGGTAAATCCACCCTACTTTCTACCATCGCCGGTCAGTTAAAGCCCACTCGTGGACACATCAGACTCAATGGGATCTCACTCTACATCCACCGTGAAAGACTAGCGCCATTCATCACCTACATGCCTCAAGAAGAGGCGCTCAACGCAAATCTAACAGTCCGTGAACACTTACAACACGCTTGTAGTATTCGACGCCCACACCTCTCTAGCCAAGAACACGGCCGTCGAGTCGATAGCATTCTAGGAGAACTAGCACTCCAATCACTAGCGCACCGCAAAGTAGGCTCCCCAGGCGATAAAAGCATCAGTGGTGGTGAGCGTGGCAGACTTAACCTAGGTTTAGATTTAGGCTCAGCTGCTGAGATTCTCTTGTTTGATGAACCCATCTCTGGATTATCTTCAAAAGATTCTGAGCACGTTGCTGAGACGCTAAAAGGAATCGCTCAAGACAAAATCGTCATCGCTTCACTCCACAGACCAGGAGCAAGCGTGCTTAGCTTGTTTGATAAAATTCTCTTGTTAGACAAAGGTGGACGCGTAGCATTCTTCGGAACTTCTGAGCAGATGTTTGATTACTTCAAACAAGCTTGCCGAGAGCTTAACATCCCGACAAGACGCCGACTTAACGCTGAACAAAATTCTGCAGCCGACTTTGTCTTCGATGTAATAGAAACTCCATTACATAATTTCACCCAGTCTAACATCAGCTCCTACGCTAGACGATTCCCGCCAAGATTCTGGCAGGAAAAGTTTGAGAGTCACACGCTTCTAAAAAATGTAGCTAGTGGAGAAACTCCAGCTCAGACTCAGCTAGGTGACTTACCGAGAGCAGATGACAACATGCCCATCCCTATTAGTAGGAAGCGTGTCTTAGGTGACTACTGGACCCTCTTCAAAACACACCTCAAGCGTAGTTGCTTATCTAAATTCAGAAACAAAGGCACCATCTATTCATCTATCCTTGAGGCGCCTCTGCTAGCATTCCTCATCGGACTCACCCTTCGAGCTTCAGAAGATGGAGCATACGAATTTGGCTCAGGAAACAACCTGATCGAATACCTCTTCCTCTCTGTCACTGTCGGTATGTTCCTAGGACTGACCAATAGTGCCACAGAAGTATTAAGGGATAAGCCCGTCCTAAGAAGAGAACGGAATCACCGCTATGGCACAGGTATTTATCTGCTAGCCAAGTTCATGACCCTCGCTTTATTGGCAATCATTCAGTGTGGGATCTACATCGCTATTGGTAATGCCATGTTAGAAATTGACGGTATGTTCTTCCACCATTGGTTCTGGATGAGCTTCACTGCTATTGTTGGCACCGCTTTAGCAATACTGATTTCCTCCATGGTGAAAAGTGAACGAGCAGCTCTTTCCGCAGTTCCCCTACTACTA
Source organism: uncultured Rubritalea sp. (assembly GCA_937132085.1). GTDB lineage: Bacteria > Verrucomicrobiota > Verrucomicrobiia > Verrucomicrobiales > Akkermansiaceae > Rubritalea. The sequence continues at coordinate 70,488 of CAKZNV010000163.1, forward strand.
GTCCCTCAGCTCCTTTTAGCGGGTGCTCTGGTGCAGTTTAAAGACATGAATAGAGGTCTTTTCCAAGGTGGCACAGAAGCTCGCAAAGAAGGTGCTGAGCCGTTCCCAGCTCGACTCATGCCTCTTAGATATGCCTACGAAGGCATCATCATCACACAGGCTAAAGAAAACTGGTTCACTCGCACCACCGATAGACTGGTTAGCAAACGTGACTGGCTTAAGAAACAGGTGAACCCGAATAACGGAGACTCAGTCATCGATCCTCAAACAGGAAAACCTAAATTAGATGAAGAGCAATTAGAGCGATTAAAAATTCTCAATTTAGCCATCCAGTTAGCAGACGCAGCAGAAGCTCCTGACAAGCAAAGTGCCAAAACGCTCATCAATCTCATTGTCAAAACAGGCTTAAACGACTCCTACAAAGACCTTGAAAACCTACCAATTAGAGACAAAGAGACCATTTATCACTCCTGCCAGTCCTACTTTAAAAACACCAAACTAGCAGATGCGACTAAACTCTCTAACACGATAAGAGCCGCCAGCGCCTATCAGCGTGAAGACAACAAGAACCAAGCAATGACCAACTCTGTCTTCCTCGATGAATGGAAGTTCTGGTTTGGAATCAAGGTCAGCACCATCACTTGGTGTCTGCTGATTCTCAGCGTAATTACCTCCACCTGTCTCATCCTTTCCACCTTCATTATCACGAGGTGGAACCGTAAGGTAAACTAATAATAGTTCAGAAATTCATATACAATATTCATGAAAATCTGTTTCCTAGTAGAATAGAATGAACGACTAACGTTACATTCCATTAAAAACAAAAAACAGATATTAACCTCATGAAAAAATATATAGCAGAATTAATAGGAACCATGTGGCTCGTCCTCGGTGGTTGTGGTAGTGCAGTCTTCGCTTGCACAGTTGATAATGGCATCGGATACCTAGGAGTAGCATTTGCATTTGGATTAACCGTCATCTCGATGGCTTACGCCATTGGTCACATCTCTGGATGTCACTTAAACCCTGCGGTCACAGTAGGATTATTTGCTGGAGGTAGATTCCCATCTAAAGAAGTCCTTCCTTACATCATTTTCCAAACCGTAGGCGGAATTATCGGTGCTGGCATCATTTATCTCATTTACACCAACAGCGCTGGCTACGAAAAATTAGGAGGTTTTGCCACTAACGGTTACGGTGCTGGCAGCCCAGAAGGATACAACATGGTCGCAGCTCTGGTTATTGAGATTGTTTTAACAGCAGTCTTCTTGTTCGTCATCATGGGGGTCACTTCTAAAAAATCTAGCCCAGGATTTGCAGGTCTAGCTATTGGTCTCACTCTGACACTCATTCACCTCATCAGTATCCCGGTTACTAACACTTCTGTTAACCCAGCCCGCTCTACAGCTATGGCTGTCTTTACAGGTGGCCTACCAATGCAGCAACTCTGGCTATTTTGGGTTGCTCCAATCATTGGTGGCGTCATTGGCGCAGTAGCTTATAAATTTGTGAACTCAGGAGATCCTGAGTAGCTTTACTTCCCTAGACTAAAAAAGCAGCTCCCATCACTGGAAGCTGCTTTTTTGTGTTTAGATTTATTTACTGAAATTTAATCGTCAGTGTATTTCTTGTGACCTTCTTTCTTAAGCGATTTCCACTTAGAAGCAAGTTCACCGATCAACTTCTCATCCTTCTTAAGATAAGCGACTTCAAGTTCACAGAGATTGGCATAGGTAAGTCCCATAAGACGACGTGAATCAGCTAGAGCGATTAATTTCTCATCTCCATCTTTCATGTCCTTTACTAGAACTGGCTGGAAAGCCATTGATCTAAGTAATGCCTCATGCGCTTCTCTTACTGCCTTAGCACCATTTTCATAATAGGCCTTATCTTCCTTTTTCATTTTACGAAGTTCCTTGAGTTTAGTGCTCACGATCTTCATTTCCTTTTCCATTGGAGTCTTATCAGCGTCATCATCAGCAGCGATTGCAGATGCACAGCCAATGAAGCCCATAGCGACAGCTCCTAGGAATAATTTTAAACGTTTTCTTCTCATACGGAATAACCATTACACCCTAATTTGGCAGTCTGCAAAAACTTTCCTTACTTTCTGTGAAAATTCCTTAATTCCACACTTCCCACACAGCATCCTTGTGTCTAAAACTCACTCACACATGGCAGCTAAGAAATCAAAAACACTCACACCAATGATGGCTCAGTATCAGGCAATGCGCCGATCATTACCTGAAGATGTGGTTCTCTTTTTCCGTCTAGGCGACTTCTACGAGATGTTCTTCGATGACGCTAAGCGTGCTGCTGGCGTTCTTAATCTTGCTCTCACGAAGCGTCATGATGTTCCCATGTGTGGATTCCCCTATCATTCAGCTGAAGGATACATCGCTAAATTAGTCAGAGCCAATACTCGTGTCGCCATCGCTGAGCAGACCACTACCCCAGTAGCAGGTAAATTAGTAGAGCGAGAAATTGCTCAGATCATCTCCGCTGGCACAGTCAACGACATCAACCTCCTCGATGACACCAAGCACAACTACCTTGCATCTGTCTACCTAGGAGGCAGCAAGAAAAAGCCATCCTACGCTATCGCCTGTGCAGATCACACCACTGGAGAATTCACCCTAGCTGAGTTCCCTAACAAGGCGCTCATGACCGATGAGTTAAAACGCCTTTCCCCATCAGAGATCATCATCTCAGATGACCAACTCGTTGAACTTGGTGACATCGCATCCTGCCAGCCATACGATGCCTATACCTATCATTACGACACCGCTCTCCATACCTTAAAAGATCACTTCAAGGTCAACTCACTCGACGGATTCGGCTGCGCCGAAATGCACACCGCAGCCTCCGCAGCAGGCGCCATCCTTCATTACCTTTCTCATCAGCTACGCCGCTCATGCGATCACTTACGCACGCTTTCTGTTAGAGAGTCTGCTAAATATGTTCTTATCGATGCAGCCTCTCAGTCAAATCTCGATCTAGTAGAATCCCGCACAGGCAAAAAGCACACATTACTAGGAGCGCTCGACCGCACCTCGACACCTATGGGCGCACGTAAGCTGCGTGACTGGATTCTCCATCCACTCCGTGATCTAGCCCCACTACTCGCTAGACAGGATCTAGTCGCAGCCTTCCTAGCTCAGCCATATTTACTCTCTACCTGTCGTGATACTTTAAAGAACATCCGAGACATCGAGCGAACCACTGGTCGCCTCTCTCAGCGAGCTGGAACACCACGTGATCTACTTTCACTAGCTAACTCGCTAGCCAATATCCCCACTCTAAAACAAGATCTAACAGCTGTAGCCGCCTCTACTGAACTAGCCGCTCAGCTATTACAAAAGATCGAAGAATTCCCAGAGCTAGTCGACCTACTGCAAAGCGCCCTCGTCGATGAACCACCAGCGAGCACCAAGGATGGAAACATGCTCCGCAATGGCTACATAGCAGAGCTTGACGAATTACGATCCGCCTCTACTGATGGCAAAAAATGGATCGCTAAACTGCAAGAATCAGAACGCCAGCGCACAGGCATCGACACTCTTAAGATCAAATTCAACAACGTCTTTGGCTACTTCATCGAAATCAGCAAAGCCAAAGCAGGTAACGTTCCAGATGATTACACTCGTAAGCAAACGATGGCGAATGCTGAACGATTCATCACTTCAGAGCTAAAGGAACTCGAAAACAAAGTGCTCGGTGCTGAAGAACGCTCTAAGCAACTCGAACTGGAAGAATTCATCAAACTCCGTAACCAACTCTGCGAGCACATTGATGACCTCCAGACAACTGCTGACGCACTAGCTTCACTCGATGTTTTACTAGGTCTAGCCGAAACAGCACAGTTGCTCGGTCACACTCGTCCAAAACTCGATGAGTCCACTCATCTCCAAATCATTGATGGTCGCCACCCAGTCTTAGAGCAGACTTTAGTCGATGAAAAGTTCGTCCCTAATGACACTCTATTAGATCCAGTAAGCTCTAACCTAGTCGTTCTAACAGGACCGAACATGGCTGGTAAATCTACCTACATACGCCAAGTAGCACTCATCACCCTGATGGCTCAGATCGGAGCTTACGTTCCAGCTGAATCAGCACACATCGGCCTAACAGATCGCATCTTCTGCCGAGTAGGAGCTAGCGATGACCTAGCTCGCGGACAATCCACCTTCATGGTAGAGATGAATGAAACTTCACTCATCATCAACAACGCCACAGAAAAATCATTGGTTATCTTGGATGAGATTGGACGAGGCACCGCCACATTTGATGGACTCTCTATTGCTTGGTCAGTCGCCGAGCACTTACACGATGTCATCAAATCACGCACACTCTTCGCAACGCACTATCACGAACTCACGGATCTAGCGAACACTCGCGAAGCCGTGGCTAACTACAACGTCGCCGTCCGAGAATGGAATGATGACATTATTTTCCTCCGTAAGATCCTCCCCGGCACAGCTGATAAGTCATACGGAATCCAAGTCGCTAAACTGGCTGGGCTTCCGCCATCTATCGTCAACAGAGCAAAAGACATTCTCAGCCACCTAGAGATGAATTCATCTAAACCTGAAGCAAAAGGAAAACCTAAGGCGAAGAACACCAAGCAGACAATGCCTCAAGCGGACTCTCCTCAGATGGATCTATTTTAGTAATGATTCATCTCTGCTGAATTCAGAAGCCACGTCATGAATAATCACCATTTTCTCACCACTGATTACACAGATTTTAAACTGTCCTCAGCATGATGAAACAGCAGTTAATACAAAACACCTAAGAGCTTTAAATCAAACTCAATAACATCGAAAACCCTTAAACCAAACAGTCTAAAATCAGTGCAATCAGTGGTTTCATTCTAGTCACTCTATAAAGTTCTGAATAAAAAAGTTAGATTAGATTTCAAACGGCTGCAATGGACCTCTTTAACGGCGAACCTATTGAAGCATTTATTGCTTATTCAGATACTCAATATTAGAAACTAGATCATTGAGTAATGAGCTGGCACCGATTCTAAACCATTCATTCGTGAGCCACTTTTCACCTAATACTTCATCGATCATCTTACGATAAGTCAGAGCTAGAGACGCCTTACTTATGCCTCCTGCTGGTTTAATGCCTACCATCTTGCCGCTTGATGCGTAATGATCAGCAATCGCTTGCAACATCACATAGGTGACTGGTAATGTAGCCGCTGGTTGAATCTTACCAGTAGAAGTCTTGATGAAATCTGCACCTGCTGCAATGGCTATATCTGAAGCGAGCCTAACATTAGTTAGAGATCCTAGTTCTCCCGTTTCTAAAATAACCTTGAGATGTGCCTCACCACAAACTTGCTTACAGGCAGCAATTTCATCATAAACTTCTTCATACTTCCCCTCTAGAAATTTGCCTCTAGAAATGACCGTGTCGATCTCATCAGCTCCTTCATCTATCGCGTATCGAATTTCTGCCAACTTAATTTCGAGCGATGTCTGACCACTAGGGAATCCTCCTGCTACGCTAGCCACCTTGATATCGCTACCAGCTAACTCCTGCTTGGCTACATTTACTAAAGTCGGATACACACAGACCGCAGCCACTCTACCACATTCGAGTGACGGAGGCGCTGGCTCCAGAGCTCTCTCACAGAGTTCTCCCACCTTTGCTTCTGTATCAGCACCTTCTAGCGTAGTGATATCTAAAAAAGAAACAGTTTGCCTTAATGAGCCTAAATCTTCCACACCCAGCGTTTCATAGCTAGCGATTGAATCCACCGCTGCTAGAACCACTTGTTCATCGACAGCTCCCACATTATTGATTTCAGAAAATTGCATCATTTAAAAAAGTTTACTTAGAATGCGCTCAAGATTTTCTGCATCCACAGCATCGAAGCTACCTTCCAGAGTAGAGTCCACATCCAGAACTGCAATCAATTCCTGACCAGACAACACCGGCACTACGATCTCACTCACTGAGGCAGCATCACATGCGATATGGCCATGAAATTCTTCCACATTCTCCACTACTTGAGTCTGTCTTGTTAGAGCCGCAGTCCCACACACTCCTCTACCCATAGCGATCCGCATACAAGCTGGAGTTCCTTGATAGGGCCCCACTACTAGCTCATCGTCCAGATTACGATAAAAGCCAGTCCAGTAGAAGTAGTCGAATTTCTTGTGAAGCACTGCCACCACTGTTGCCATTTTCACGATGTCATCTTGCTCATCACTCAGCATAGCCACCAGCTTCTGCTCACAATCTAAATATTTTTCACGCTTCATAGAATTTCTCCATTAATTTACGTAATAAAGAGACAATTGGTCAATCAACAATAGTGACTTCGAAAACTAATCTCAACAAACTAACTATGCGGTAAAGTCAAGGCAAACAGAGGTATCTCTACCATCATCTCTACCCCGCTCATGGTCTTCCCATAGAAGCCACCAGTAGCTTCAGCATTACATGCGACCACATGATAACTGTTATAGCTGAAATTCTCTCCAGGAGTAATAATCGGCTTCTCACCAATCACTCCATCACCCTCGACCACAACCGTATCACGGCCAAGTTCTTCTACGATCCACTTTCTACCTAATATTTGAATCGTTTCATCCGAGTCATTGATGATCGTGATGAAATAGATAAACGGAAATGGTTTATCTGCTGGAGATTGCAATGTCGGCATATAACTCACGTCATCCACCACTACTTTTACACCCGCTATCTGTTCAAATGACATAAAAGGATTTACTGCGCACGCTTCGACATCACTAAACGAATCACTGCGATTGGTAAAATAGAAATACCAGCAGCCGCAAGAGCTACCTTCCAACCTGGATAAACACGAGCATTACCGCGTTCTAGCCCTCTCAGAGCTGAGGACACCACTGTAGACTTATCTACATAGAATAGCTCTCTACCCGGTAATTTATTGTCATCGTCAGAGCGCATCGCCACGCTACCAAACTCGGTGTGCACTGGCCCTGGGCAGAGTGCCATCACCTTAATATTGTCTTGCTTAAGCTCAAGCCTCAGAGCTTCAGAGAAACTCGTCACATAAGCTTTAGACGCCGCATAGACTGCAAATGCTGGAATTGGCAGAATGCTCGCTAACGAACTAACATTAATGATCGAACCAGATTGATTCTCACGCATTCTAGGTAAAAGAGCATGAGTAAGATGCGTCAGTGCCGAGATATTCAGCTGAAGCATTTTCTCTAGCTTCGACCACTCAGACTCTGCAAATTTTCCATAATCACCCATTCCTGCATTATTAATGAGAAGATCCGGACTAGCTCCATTGGTCACGAGCGTATTAATGAAACTCACTCGCTGAGTCGGATCAGTCAGATCTACTACAAAAAAGAGAACATCGAGCTCAGGGTTCAGGTGCTTTAAGTCAGCAGCTAAATCCCTAAGCCGATCTTCTCTACGTGCTACCAATATCATCTGGCGGCAACGATAGACTAACTGACGAGCAAATTCCTCACCGATACCCGCTGAGGCACCAGTGATGAGAACAGAACCATATTGCTTTTCTTCGCTCATCAGTAAGTCAGTTTTTAAATTTAGTTAAAAGACGCTCTACTAATTAAGCAGGAGCATTCTCTTGGCTCATCTCTACGATGCGCAGTGGCACACGTGATACGAGTTCGTCGTCGATGCTGATGTCCACGTAGTAAACTCCGTCTTCAGGGAACTTAAGGCCCTGTAGGTTAAGAATGAGGTTACGTGTCATGAATGGCACATTGTCAGGAAGCTCGATAGGCATATCAGCTTCGATCGGCATCTTGTCGTCAAGTGGAGTTCCGTCTGCATCGATGATGTTAACTGTGAACTGGTGCTGACCACTGTCTTCTGGGGTGATACAGAGACGCATAGCGAGAACGCATGCAGGGTGAACGAGTGGCATCGCTGGTCCAGCGAGTGTGTCGAAAGTTCCACTGATTACCATTTTACCGTTATAATCTGCTGCGAAATCACAAAGTGTTGCTATTTGAATATCCATAATTTTGTTTCTTAATAATGATCGTTATCTGCCTAGATTTGCTAAACAGAACGATTTACTAATGCCATATATATCTAGCACGTAAAGCATGGAGTTCATAAAATACTGTCAGACCCAGATTACCCTTAAAAAACATGAAATAATACTGGTCATATCAGTGATTCAGCACCACCCTATCCACCTCTAAATTGAGCTACCTATTATGTTTACACCAAAGTGGAAGAAACAAGCCATCCAACTCCAGAAAGGCGCCAAGAAATTTCTCAACTACAAGCGAGATCTCCTCGCTGAAGACCGCATCAAAGAAGTCGAAGGACTTATCGGTGAACTGAAATCTTCTATTAAATCTAAGGACAAAGATAAAGTCCGAGAGACTGGCAAACTACTAGAGAAAACCTGCGAACAAGCACTACCTATCTACCGTGGACATAACGCCCTCGCAGAAAACCTCGAAGTCTTCTTCGTAGCTATCGTCGTAGCTCTCGGTATTCGTGCTTATTTCCTCCAGCCATTCCGCATCCCCACCAACTCCATGTATCCGACACAAAATGGAGTCACCGGCACAGCATTAGCAAAAGCAGATTGGCCATCCATGCCAGTCCGTGCCCTCCAGCAAGCCACACACGGCAGAGACTACTTTAGCATCCGCACTCAAAGCGATTGTCGCATCGTCTCGATCAAGACCGCCCCACACCTTCATTTTTTCACCCGAACTGTGATTAGATTTAGTGACGGACACTCAGCTACTATTTCAGGTTCGCCCACAGCAATTTTCCAAGCTGGTCTGACGGACTTAATGGATGAGCTTCTAAAAAAACAGCAACCTGTAACCTACTACAGACATAAAAATGTCACTCAAGACGGTAAAGAACAACATTACAACAGCTCCAGCGTTTTTGCCTCTATCACCATTCCTGCAAACACGGTCATTGCTGAAGGCTACATGAGTTCAGGTGATCTTATCCTCGTTGATAAAATGTCCTATCACTTCCGTTCTCCTGAACGTGGCGAAGTCACTGTGTTTGACACTAGAAATATCACAGAAATCGAAGCTCGTAACGCTGAAACAGGAACTCTTCCATCCCACTATATCAAGCGTCTGATCGGCGTCCCAGGTGACACTATCGAACTTCGTGGAGGCAACCCAATTAAAGACTTTCATGGCTACCCATTTAACGAACATGCTTTACTATACAGAAATGGAGAGAAAGCCAAAGAACCAGGCATCCTCCGTGTAGAAAGCCTAGAAGGAAAATATGACGGTTATTCAACATCTGCGTATCCATTCAAAACTAATAGAAGCGGTAAAATAGACATCGACTACCTTAACTTAGGAACATCTGTCAAACTCCGCTACGCCCCGAGCACTGGACTCTCAGAGTATTGGCTGATGGGCGATAACTCACGTCACTCATGGGATTCACGTGGTTGGGGCACTGTAAAGGAATACAACGTTACTGGACCTGCTCTCTTCTCACTCTGGCCATTTAAGAGCGGTCATTGGGGATTTATCAAATAAGCCATTTCATTTATGAGCGAAGACAAAGAAATCACCAAAAATGCGAAATCAAACCTCGCATTCGCATTTGCGTGTCTGCCTAAGCAGCGACGTGACGACATGGTGACACTCTACGCCTTCTGCCGTATCGTAGACGACCTAGCAGACTCCCCTGACCTACCACTCGAAGAGAAAATCGCTGGTCTTCTCGACTGGACAGAATGTTTCGCTCAACCACTTCGTGAATCGAAAAAGCTAAACAACATTCAGACTAAGATTCTAGAAGTCCGCGATAGATACCAGATCGATAACCAACTCTTCCTAGAACTCATCGAAGGCTGCAAATCAGACCTCAACCCATCTCGACGATTCGACGACTGGGAACAGCTCAAAGAATACACCTACCGAGTCGCCTCTTGTGTAGGACTCATTTCCATCGAGATCTTTGGCTGTAAATCTTCAGCATCTAAAGAATACGCAGTCGCCCTCGGTCACGCACTACAGCTCACCAATATCCTCCGAGACGTAGGCGAAGACCTCACTGACAACCTACG
>CAKZNV010000164.1 GCA_937132085.1 uncultured Rubritalea sp.
AAGCCATCCAGATTTTAGAAGCGAATAACGATCTTAACAAACAAGAATTCCCAGCCGATTATCTTCAGCTACTCAAAGCCAGAGCCTATCTACTCAGTAGCCAACCTGAGAAAGCCGTCACAGCGACTCAGAAGCTACTCAAGGAGTTCCCGAAATCTAAGTGGCAACATAAAGCGAAGTTCCTCCAAGCTCAGGCACTGTCTGATCAAAAACAGCACGACGAATCTTCCGCTATCTACGAAGCAGAAGCCAACACCCTCTTCTCAGCAGAATACAAAGACAAAGGTGCTCAGCTCCTACTAGAAATAGCAACCGTTCTCTCCGCAGAGCCAAAAGCAGATACTATAGGAGCCATAGACGCACCTAAGCCTGATCTAAACAAAGCCGACAACCTGCTCCGTGAAGCCTATGAAATGGACTGCACTGAAGAGCTCAAGGAAACAATCCTCGCTGAGCGTATCAAACTCAATACTCGCAAACAAAACTGGAAAAATGTAGCCAAGCTCAGCTACATCTACCTTGATCGATTCGATAAACAATGGAGAGGCAAAATCGGCAGTTTATCCAGACTCACACTCGAACCCACTAATAAGAAAGCCAAGCTCCAAGGAAAAAACAGCTTCCTTGTTAGATTCCACCTTGCAGAGGCTCTGCACCGCTCTAACGACAGACTCTCCGCTAGCCGCTACCTTCGTGAGATGATTTCAGACCTAGATAAGTCTAATGTTGAAAACAACCAAGCCTTGCTTGCTGACGCAACTTGGCTACACCTCATGGCCACTCGTGAGAGTGGCGGAGAACCTAGAGATCTAGAACAATGGATGGTAGATGCGAAAGCCTACTTGAAGCGCTTCCCTACTCATATCCATGCAGACTCGACCGTCTATACGATCGCCATCATCTACCAACAAGAGGCGAAACATAAGCTAGCCATAGAAGCCTATCAGCACTTTCTCGATAATCACTACCAGCTAAAAATTGCCGCTGACCCACTCACATTTCGACCAGAGTCAAAAACTGAATTCGCCGACCGTCAGGACAAAAACAAGAAACGCAAAGAAGAGGTCAGCTATCGTATTGGTAAGATCTATCTAGCGATGGACGAGTTTGAAAAAGCGCAGCAAGCGTGGAACCTCAGCTCTAAGAACTTCCCTAACGGCTCCCGCTGGGCGGACTGTCAACGAGGACTAGTCGATATCCAATTCAAACAAACTCTCTATGCCGTCTCAAAAATCGCCACTTCAGAAGAAGCTCAAAAGCCAGAAATGCGCAAGCAAGCGAGTGAGTCATTACTAGCATTCATCAGCAAACAACCACTCGACTCTCGTGTGCCAACTGTCCTCTACCTCATCGGCAACATCCACTTCCAGCATGCACTCTCTTTTGACACAGCGATCAAGGAGTCACCAACTGACGAACTCAAGACACAGCAGACCACAGCCTTTAAAGACACCATCAAAAGCTGGGAAAAGCTCATCAGCTCCTACCCTCGTTCAGATCACGCTAAAGAAGCAAACTATCTCACAGCACGCATCTACGAAGATAGATTCAAGGATCTCGACAAGGCTCTCAGCATCTACAAATCCATCCGTCACGACGACGCCAAGAACCGAATCGCCACACTGACTCTAGAGAAACTCGTCTCATTCAACGACAAGACATTCACCACAGATCAGAAACCATTCATCACTCTGAATTCCAGAAATGTTGAGAATGTCACAGTCCGTCAGTATTGGTTAGATGTCGAATCCTACTTCAGAAAAGGTCGCAGACTCGAAGATATCAGCTCACTCGACATAGATCTGGTAGAGGCAGATAAAACATGGGAGCTCAAGCTGCCTAACTACAAAAAGCATCATTTCCTAGAATCTAAAGTAGATATCCCCTTCCCGTCTAACAAGCCAGGTATCTGTATCGTCAAAATAGAGAGTAAAAACTTCTCCACCACCACTATGGTCATGAGAAGCGACATCGATATATCTCTGCGCTCAAGCTCTAATCCTAGATCTAATGCTAACGAACTCCTAGCCTACATCTACAACGCGAAAACTAAGTCTCCCGCTAAGGACATCAAGCTCCTCATCGCAGACGGTGGCCAAGTCATCACCACAGGCACTACCGATGCCAATGGCGTATTTCATTCAACGGACAAGCTTCTTTCAGAAATCAAGGATCTACGCATCCTAGCTCTCTCCCCATCTGGCGCAGCCACTTGCTCAGCGGTGAATCACTCTGGACAAAACTTCATCCAATCACAAGCAGTTGCGGCAACATCAAAAAGTGCTCACAAATTCAAAGCATTCTTTAATCTACCTAAAGACACCTTCAGCCCAGGCGAGGCGTTACCAATTTCAGGAATCGTTAGATTCTCAAAATCAGGCACACACATACTGCCAAATAAAGATCAGCAATCCTACACGCTCACTATCAGACAGGACAAAAAACTACTTAACAAAGCGAAGATCGAGCTCAACGAACACGGAGTCTTTAACTATGACTACATTTTACCATCACGACTTAAGGAAACGTCTATTAACCTTACTCTAAAACCAAACTTCGATGATGAGCTACGCGAGACTTCTAGGCTAGTCATCATCTCTAAAGACAATCCTGATAAAGTCATCTTGGAGCTAAAGATGAAAAAGCAATGGGTCGCAAAAGATGAGAAAATAGAAGGCACAGTCACTGCTAGTTATCGCTGGGGCGCTCCATATGCGAACAAGGAGGTGAAGATCAATTTACCAGATGACATGCAGATCAACCTCATCACAGACGACAATGGAGTAGCTACATTCAGCTACGATCCACAATTTTTCGATTCTGGCTACGAGCTGAATTTCTACGCTACTATTCAAAATGATGATTACTACTCTAACGATACTATCGTCCTCGTAGATCCTATTAGCTTCGTCATCCTCGCTAAGATTGACCGAGCTTACGTCGCTGCAGGAGATCCTGTTAATATTCAAATCCAGACTCTAAACCCAGATCGCTCAGCGACATCACAAGAAATTCTGATAGAGGTATTACGCTATAAAGACTACTACGCTGATCCCATCTTGAGTAGCTGTAAATCATTAGAGGACGTGAGTTCATCCTACTCTAAAGAAATCTTCATTGAAAAAACAACACTTAGCACCGATCCCAAGACAGGTCAGATCAACCATACATTCATACCTAAAAAGAGCGGTAGATTCTTCATCCGTCTCACTGGTACAGATGCGAAGGGACGCCAAGTCTATGCAGAGTCATCCATCACAGCACATGACGCAGACAGCGAACAGCTCCTCATCATGCACGCTCTTCCAGAAGAGCAAATCTCTAAAGCTGGTAACACCACTAATATAGAAACTTGGTCTTACTTTAAGTCACCGGCAACCGCACTCCTCACAGTCGAGATTTCAAGCATCGTCGAAAAACGTATCGTCACACTTCAGCCTGGGAAAAACATAATTCCTATAGCGCTAGAGGCTCAGCACTGCCCAGTCGCACGCATCCACCTCACACTAATCAAGAACAGAGAGCTCTACACAGCTGAGCAAAGTATCGAGGTAGAAAACAAAATCGACATCATCGCCACGATCACTGAAATCAATCGTGACAAAGGTCTAGCCTTAAAGCTCAAACTCCAAGCTCTCGACTCAAACAAAAATCCTATCGCCACCGATTACTTCCTCAATCTACGAGAAAGCCACGATAGCCCATACCTTAGACCTCAACGATTCTTCAACACATACAGCGTCCTTAGCTACGCAAATACATCAAGCTGTGGACTACTTCACAACGGCACACAACAAGCAATCCGAACAGATGTCAGAGATGAGCTTGCAAGGCTAAACCAAAGTGAATCCGACAGCATTCGCAGATACAATAACCAAATCCTTAACCCTGCTGTGCTTAACAGAGGTAGAGATCAGGTAAGAGCGATCGCTCGACGTTCAAACTACCGCAATAATTCAAACGACGATCCATTTGAAGATTCTCAATCAGTTCAAGGCAATGGCTTAAGATTCTATCGCCCAAGCAGCCCTAGCTTTAGAGGAAATGGCACATTCATTGGCGGATACGAACCACCTGAACTTCCTAATTCAGTAGAAGTAGGTGGCGGTCTTAATGGCGGATTAAGATTTAGAGAGCAATTTCAGGTCTTCCCTATTACACCTGCTACCCCAAACGCATTTGCACAATTTAACAAAATAGACCTCGCTTGGACAAGGCTTGAGCACATTCCAGCTGAAGGTAAGGAAATCATCATCACAGCAGAAGAAGCGATAGCAGCTGGCTACAAACTACAGATACTCGGATTTGGTAACGATGGATCACACGGAACAGTCGAATTAGACATAGCCCCTGCTGATTACCAAATCGCCAGCAATGCTCCTAGCACAGCGATCAAAGGAGACAAGTGGACACCTAGCTTCACTATGACTCGTGAGGATACTGATAAAGAGCAAAGCATCGAAGCGAATGTCACTATCTACAGCGACAAAACCAAACACACATTCAACTTCAAAGTGGGAGATAAAACAGCTACTCTTACTCTAGATCAAATCAACTTAGAAGAACATGTGAATTATTCTATCTCTACAGAATTCGCAGTATTAGATAACTCCTTTTCAGCCAGACCAAAAGGCATCCCTAGTTCTAAAAAAACAGACCGTAAGCTAGCTAAAGGTCAGCATAAATTTAATGACTCTGAAGCTCATACATCCACTGCAATCATATTAGATGACATCACTAGGCTAGTAGAAACAGCAACACTCACCCCAATAAGATCAAGCTACGGACACTCCACTCCTCTGCATGAATCACATTCAGCAGGACAGCTCATGGCTTCCACTAGTTACCTACAGTTCCTCATTGATCATAAACTACAGCCAGAAAGACAAGCCCAACTGAGAAAAGTAATCAGCGGAACCTGTGCCGACCTCACATTGAGCATCAAAAACGACTACGGTTGGTCAGAGGTTAAGAATCGCAGAGAGTCTTCACTGCTTCACTCAGCCACTGCTTACCAAGCTCTAGTCATGGCGGATAAGCTCAAGATCGACTTTGAGAAATCTACCTTGAAGCTAGCGCTAATGCACTTACAAGCTAAGCAGAAAGACCTACCGATCGAGCACTACAACTCACGTGCTCTCGTGCAGTTCGCTCTCGCATTCAGTGGTGACACAGACTTCGCAGTCTGTAACCGCCTCTACCGTGAGCGTGAAAAGATGGACAACATCGGCAAAACGATTCTAGCGAATGCGTTCATCTTGTTAGACCGAAAAGAGTTTGCAGTCAACCTCCTCAAAGAGATCAAAAACGACAATACCGTGCGTATCCCTGATGAGCAATTCCTCAACTCCCCAGCTCTTCTAGACGCTTTGATTTCCCAAGCTAAATCAGAAACAGATCCAGCCAAAGTTAACAATCACACGCTTACAACTAAGTTCAACTCAGCGATCGACCGAGGATTCTCAATGAGATCTTACGTGGCTAGATTTAAGAACAAGCCAATCAAGGTTTTGCCTAACAATGTTAAGATGGGTGAGAAAATGGAGAAATTTGAAGTCAAAGAAGACTTTGCTTACATCACAGAGATCGAAACTGATTTCAAAGAAGCGAAAGAAATGCCAAAACAAGCTGACTTCTATATCTCCGATAGAAAATACTATAGCGCAGCCCCAAGCTACAATGGAAAACCACTCAGAGCAGCAGGAAGCTCAGAAGTAAAAACACTGGCTATTGGTGAGACAGTGAAAGTCATTCTCGAAGGCAAGATTTCTAACAAGAACTATCCTGACTGTGTAATCATAGAAGAACTCCCAGCAGGCTTCGACTATCTCTCAGGCTCACTCAGAGGAAACCACAGCGGAGCGAGAAAAGAAGGCAATCACCTCATCATCACCTACGGTTCCATCCCTAATAAATACAAGCTCAGCTACACACTCATCGCTAGCCGCCCAGGCACTTGGAATCATCGCCAGACTATCCTTACACCGACCTATAACATCGCTAAACAGGTTTATAATAAAGCTGATGTTCTTACCGTGTTAGAGAATGGAAAAAAGTCTAACAATCCATACAAACTCAACGCTGCAGAACATTACGAACTAGCAAAATTGAACTTCAACGACAACAACTACGAAGCAGCTAAGAAGCACATCATTGCCTACAGAACGCAGAAGAAAACAACAGAAGATCCTGCTCTAGCTCAGATGCTTCTCTGGATAGAAACTGCCAGCCCACAGCCAGACGCCCAGCTTCTAGCAGATTCATTCGAAGTGCTCACTGAGAGAAACCCAGACCTCGTTATACCCTTCGATAAAATTCTCAAAGTAGGCAAAGCCTATCGTGGCCTCGGCGAATTCGAGCGTAGTAAGGATGTTTACACCGCCACGCTAGAGTCTGGCTTCAATGCCGATTCCTACGTTGGTGCAGCACTAGAAGATCAAGGGAAGTTCATGCTCTCTATCGACTACCAAGACAAGCTCTGGCTGCTCTACCCAGATCTCGGAGAAGTCACCAATTCACGATTCGCTCTCGGTCAGCAGATCTATGCCAAGACCTCAGTAGCGAAAACTCTCGGCACCAATCCTGAGACGAAAAAGCCCTACACTGAAAAGGAAATCAGCACACTCTCACTCGGCTACATGCAGGACTTCATCACCCACGCTCCGACTCATACACTCGCTAGTGACGCCGCTTTCTCAATAGCCAACGCACTCTTCGCCCTAAAGCGCTACCAAGATGTAGTAGAGCACACCAAGCAAGCTGCGATCACCTACAAAGACAGCCAGCACTCCACCAGCTTCCGCTACATGGAGGCACTCGGTCACTTTTGGCTCAGAAACTACAAGCAGGCACTCGCCTCTGCATCGATCGTAGCAAAAGGAAACTCAGAAGATAAGAACCTAGCATCCTTCATCACCGCACAGATTTACCACGCTAATAACCAACCTGAGAAAGCCATCGAATGGTATAAAGGAATCAAAGACAGCTACCCTGATGCTAAGCAATCGATCGCTTACTTTGAGCAGAAATCGATCTCACTCGATGAAGTGAAAATCCTCAACTCTGGCGACAAAGCGAAGATCAAACTCAAGTATCGTAACATCAAGGAAGCTCAATTCCAGATCTACCGAGTCGATCTCATGAAGCTCTACCTCAGAGAAAAGAACCTCAGCAATATCTCCAAAATCAATCTAGCTGGCATCAACCCGAAGCACACTCTCACCGTAAAGCTGGGCGATGGAAAAGACTTCAAGGAAGTAGAAAAAGAGATCACTCTACCGCTAGCAAAAGATGGAGCCTACCTAGTCATCTGCCGAGGTGACTACATCCACACCTCCGGCCTAGTCCTCATCACCCCACTGAAAATGGATGTCCAAGAGTATCCTCGAAACAACTCCGTCAGAGTGAATATCACCGACAAGAAGACAGGCCAGTTCCTCGACTCAGTGCATGTAAAAGCGGTTGGTCAAAACAGAACAGACATCAAATCTGGAGAGACAGATCTCCGCGGAGTCTGGCAAGGAGACTCTATCGCCTCACCAACCACGATCATCGCCAGAGACAAAGACGGCCGCTACGCATTCTTCCGCAGCAAGCTAGCCTTCAACCCACGCTCAAACCGACAAGAAGAAAGACTCAACAATAAACCAAAAGTCGACTTCAACAGAAATCTTAATCAAAAGCAGGATGCCCTACAGAAGAAAAACCTCTACAACTACGAAGAAAAACGTCGTTCTAAAGGCAAAGGTGTAGAGATTAAGAAAGCTTGGAAGAAGTAATCTAGCCATAGCTCCGTAACGGCGGTTTCCAACCGCCAAGCCAACCAACACCTCCCCTTTGACTGAAGGCCAAATTTATACCAACTCAGTGAAAAGAGCCATCTGACGCATCCCCCGATTCCCAATCAACCCCAGCGTTAACTGAAGGTGAACTTTGTGCTGTAATTGTCATCGAATCATCAAGCAATCTATCTTCTCAGCACGTGTCTATGAGCTAGGATTTAAACTATTTAGTTCTTTAAGAAATAAATTCTGAATGCTAAATTGATAGCCATACGCACAAATCCAGAAATGCTTTGGCACTCTAGTTACACAGCCTATTCATCTGTGATTCCCTTAGAGACAACCTTGAATGAAACACCATGCTGAACACTGTAACTCAGAAAACAGTTAATGAGTTACAAATAAACCACCGACCCTTTCGATAGGAAAAACAACTCAAGCAAAATCAAATAATAATAAAAACGATGAAAACCAAATACACAACAGCATGCCTCTTCGCAGTAGGCACAATTTCAGCATCCGCTGTCATCACGGCGACCAGTGATAACTTCGACACAGGTATCGCCGGCACTTGGCTTAGTGTTGGCACTGTGACTCCAGGCATCCTTCACGACGCAACATCTTCATTTGACGGAGGACTCACCGGCGGCGACCTCCTCAATGATGACGGAGGTCTACGCTTGGACACAAGCAACGGCACTGCCGGGGATGAGGCAATGGGACTCACCATTGGTGGCCTTATGGAAGAAGGAAGAACTATCACCTTCAGCTATGGCCTCTACAATGACAATAGTAGCTTCAACAGTGTTACAGCCCAACTCTTTAACCTTACAGACAATACCGTCCTTATGACTTCTGCTCAACACATCATTGATGGCACAGCAAGTCAACCAACTCCAGAGAACATTGACGATTCACTAGTTTATATCGCACTAAATAGCGATGAAGGAGATGTTCTGCAAATCCGCTTTATTGAGAATCACAATAACACAGCTCGTGACATTTTTGTAGACAACTTCAGTGTCACATCTGTCCCTGAACCATCCACCACAGCCCTTCTAGGCCTCGGTGGTCTAGCTCTGATACTGCGCCGTAAAAAATAGCCAACATAGCCATACCAAACACACTCGACAAGTTCTCAACCTCGTTTCGCAATATGCGTAACGAGGTTCTTTTCTATCTCTAAACCAAGTCAACTCCGCTTGGAGCAGGCTAGGTAAGCTCATCCACTGTTCTCGAAGTAGCACCTTGATGGAACTCTAACACTTCCAACGCTGCATCACACTGGCAGCTAGCCAACTCTTTATCAGCTAACAACATCTGCACAGCGTCTAACAGCTCCTGCTCAGAACTGATTTCTGTTACCCCATCCTTGCGTTTGATGTCTTCAACTAATGGCTGGAAATTCTGCATATTAGGACCAGTAATCACAGGAACTCTGGCCGCCATCGCTTCAGTAGGGTTTTGCCCACCTTTGCCGAGTATTGATTTACCTACAATCACTATATCAGCGTGAGCGGTCCAGTCTCGGAGTTCCCCAGTGCTATCCACCACAAGGCTTGCGCCCCTCAGATCTTTATAATCACTACGCAAGACTACCGCATTACCCAGCTTCTCAAGATCGCTCTTCACCTCAGCTCTTCTCTCAGCATGACGAGGCACTAACACTAACAATACCTTAGACTGCAAACTATCCAGAGCATTAGCGATCCAAGCCTCTTCACCTGCATGCGTGCTAATAGCCATCACGACTGGTTCATCGTGCTCATGCTGAAGACCAGCTAACATCTCAGTAAACTCGTCCCGCTTCTGTGGCACTAGCACACTGGCTCCGTCTTGGTCGAATTTCACACTCCCCGTTACCACCACCTTCTCAGCAGCCATCCCCACATTGATCCATCGATTTCTATCCTCATCATCCTGAGCGCAGAGCTTACTGATCATTTCTAACAACGGTCGTAGAATTAGGCCTAACTTCATGTATCGCCCTTCAGATCTAGGTGACAGCCTAGCATTGGCAATGCTCACTGGGATATTCATCTTGCGAGCTACGTTCAGCATATTAGGCCAGATCTCCGACTCCATGAGAACGATCTGCTTAGGAGCAAAACGCTTAAAAACACTTCTAGTAATAAAACTAAAGTCCAGCGGACTATAAATCACCCGCACCGCATCCGGAGCATGCTCTATAGCTACCTCATGCCCAGTCGCCGTTGTAGGCACTAGGATAAATCTTTCTTCAGGATGCTGGCGTTGCCATTCCTTGATCAGCTTAATAGCGATCAATACCTCACCCACACTCACCGCATGGATATAAACGGCACCTTGTTTCTCATAATCAGAGTCTTCCTTAAACTTACCAAATCTCTCTAACAGCCCCGTGCCGAGACCGCCACGCTTTGCCATCTTCATCAGCCACCCAGGAAAGGCGAACACGAAAAATAGAGGCAACAGCACATTATAAGCTGCAAGAACAAGAAACCGAGTCATGACAATTACTCAGCTCCCTTCTTTTGGAAAAAATGAATAGAACAACCACCATACTTCCTTTTATCCACAAGCTCCCAGCATTCAGAGCCCGCGATCTCTGCTCTTTCATCCGCCTCTATCACCAGCATACCTTCATCAGTCAGAAGATTAGAAAATTCATCCATCGCAAACATTTCAGCGACAAAGTCTCTATCCCCCTGATGTTTCCAATAAGGAGGATCAGCAAAGATTACATCGTATTGACTAAGCGATACTTTACTCAAAAATTTCATCACATCCGCCTGAATCACCTTACCACCTTCAAGACGAAGAGTTCTAAGATTCATCTTCACCGTATTGATGCACTCACGGTTCTCATCGACGAATACACATGTCTCAGCCCCACGGCTAATACTTTCCAGCCCCAGCGATCCAGACCCTGCAAACAGATCTAGCACCTTGGCTCCTGGGATCAGATGAGCTAGCATTGAAAACAATGCCTCACGAGTCCTGTCCGTAGTAGGTCTCACCTCTGCCTTGCCTGCACTAGGCACTCTAAAATTTCTTCTCCCTGCTGTTCCTGCTATGATGCGCATGACTGAAATTTAATAATAGCGGAGGACTTAGCAAGCTATAAGTGACCAGCACAAAAAAAGGCTCTGTCCGAAGACAGAGCCCAAACTAATTAATGAAAAAATATGCTTCTAGCGCCTACGTCTGATTAAAACAGATGCAGAACCTAGTAAAATTAATAATGAGCTAGATGGCTCAGGAACAACAGTCGCCTCAATACTCACATTGTCGATCATGACACCACGTGAAAGATTTCCACCTGTGATTTTGACTTCGTAATCACCGGTCGCAACTGCATCAAATTTATAAGTGCTAACGGTCTTCACACCATCACCAGCTTCATTGATTGTCTGAGAAAAAATTGTTTCGTTGTTAGAAGTTTCAATAACGATATCGATCACACCACTAGATTGGTATGAGTAAGCAAAGG
Organism: uncultured Rubritalea sp.; assembly: GCA_937132085.1. Lineage (GTDB taxonomy): Bacteria > Verrucomicrobiota > Verrucomicrobiia > Verrucomicrobiales > Akkermansiaceae > Rubritalea. The sequence continues at coordinate 11,254 of CAKZNV010000164.1, forward strand.
TATCGATACTAAATGTATGCTCACCCGCTTCCGCTATTTGGAAAAGCTGTGAAATACTCCCACTGTCATGCACTCCATACACATTATTGCCATCAGCGATCTCCTTACCTGGCTGAAATGGGCCAGAGGTCGTCCAGTCTGCAATACTATTTGTTACTGGATCAATATTGTTATCCCAGTAGAGCAGATCTTCGTTTCCCACACCTTGACCTGAAGCTAGCTCAGAATGATAGGCTATTCCGTTTTCAGAAAGAGTCATGCCATTGAAGTCTCCATTGAGAAGAAGATTCTCAGCTTGCGCCGAAAGTGAGGTAAAGGCAACAAGGCCTAGAAGGGGGATTATTTTATTCATAGTGATCGGGGGGATAACTTATTTTTTATAAATTATAGATATATACACCCTCTGTAAAGGGAAAATATAAATAAACCCGAAAGATCTATCTATACTAAACGATTCAAAATCAACAGAATAACACCAAGTATAGACAGCCCTTAAGCAGAAACCTATTAATTCAGCACTTTAGGTAACTGAATCTCATAGACGTCATAATCGCCCTCCTGCTGTGCATCAGCAGTTAAAATTCCTGTCTTAGGATCTAGCTTAAAGTGAGTATCTCCAATCACTAGAACATCATCACCTTCCACTCTCCACTTCCCTTTAAGCTTTAGATGCTGGGCTTTCACCACACTGTTTTCATACAAATTAATACCTTCACCCAACTCCGAACTACCTCTCTTCGCTGTCAGCATCAGTGAGACATGCATGATATTCTTAGCATCAAATTTCTGATAAACTGGCTCTTTTATTAGCTGCTTCAGTCTATTGGTATACGGTAGAATGAATCGATCACTCTGGAACTTCTTAAACTCATGCGTTCCAAGAGCGGCAATCATCTTCTTCTCTAAGCGTGGACGCATGACATCAGCTCGTCCCACCAGCACACGCACTTGCTTCTCAGGTGCAGGTGATAGAGTCAGCGGAAGAGTTTTCTCTAGCTCCCCCTGTGGCACTACCCAGAACACACGAAGCCCAGGTTGACCGAAATACGATTGCCACCAAGTCTTAATCATCCCATTAGATTCCTCCAGACTCAGCCCTTGAGCCATGAGTCCTTTACGCATTTGCTGGAACACCTCCACCTGTTGGTTCACTGGAGTAGTCCACTCAGTCTCTTTCACCGTAGCTGTCTTTCCTGGCTCAACGCTATTGATCACACTATAACGGAACTTCCCTTCTATATTCTCAAAGGCAAAAGCAAATGGCACAGCCTCATTGCTCTTATTTTCCACATGTAAAGTCTCCTCAGCATCCACACTAAACACTACTGGAAGCGGGAAATTACCAATTCCTCGGTAAAATAGAAAATCCTCATACTCATCCCCCACCTTAAGCATATTCGCATCACTCACTCTCGGGTAAATCCAAGTAGTAGTCTCATCTGCCTTAAACGTGAAAGCAGGATCAGACTCAGCTTTAGGAATCACTTCCACATCCCATTCGATACCACCTTCATACATTTTAGAAAAGTCCAACGGCTTATAAAGGACCATCTCTCTAGCACCCAACTCTTTCTTAAGTGCTGGTAAAATCTCGAATCCCTCACCAGTCATCTTGTTAGGCGTATCACCAGACTTTCTCTGCGGATACCATTGGCTAATCGTTCCACCATTAAAGCCAACTTTGACATTCACCTTACCAGCATCATCACCATAAAAATAAATCACTGGAGTCTCCATCTTCACTGTCACATTACTCAGAGAAGCCATTGGCATCCCCTTCATGAGAGACATAGGCACAATCTTGTTACCTTCACCTTTTAAGACAAACATCTGGTTAGCATTCTTAGCGTATCCATTCTGAACAGAACTCATAAGCTGAGGCATAAACCTGTGACTCCAATTCAAATTCTTCATTCCAATATGAGAATAGACAAACGGCGGTAAATGCTCCTCCTCCACATGTAAACCTGTCAGTAACTCACCTCCAGAACCAGAAACCGTCGTAAACGTTCCCCATTCATGTAATTCATAAGCAGAAGCCATTTGACTCAAACCACACAACGCAAATACCAAACCATGTCTTTTCATAACTACACTTCTACTCCCATTTCTAAATCCACTCAACAGAAATCCCCCCAGTTTACATGCTCTTTACAAACTGTCTATTTAGTGAAGGAGTGAATTGGTAAATTAGTTATTTAGTAACAGCACCGGCATGCTAGTCCCGCAACTGCGGTGATGATTCAAATGCTCCATCGTGCACAGCCCCAAAAGAATCTATTTATATCCGTAATTCAACAAAACTCACAACCTCAGCATAAATTCTGCTAATCCTGTAAATTCTGTCCAAAAAAAATGCCACCTGAAACCAGGCGGCATTTAAAAATTCTTATGTAAATTCAGTTAACTTTACTTCTCATCCTTAGGTGTAGCAGTAGGCAACTGATCCACTTCATCGAGAAGGTTCACAATCTTAACTCCACGCTGGACCGAGTCATCACTCTTGAAAGTAAGAACTGGTGTGCATCGTAAAGTGATACGCTTGTTGATGCGAGATTGCACCAGACTACGCTTACCATTTAGCTTATCAAGAACCTTGTCCTTGTGTCCACCTAGGATACTTACAAAGACTTTCGCCTCTCTAAGATCTTGAGTCACCTCAACATCATTCACTGTCACCAGCGCATCCTTGAATTCAAAATCCTTCTGAACCACGAGACTAATCTCACGTTTCATCAGTTCGTTAATTTTATTTAAGCGCTGAGACATAATTGATAGTTGTTAGATTGGTTTGTTAATAGATTACAGAGTCTGATCGATCTTATCAAGCTGGTAACATTCGATGATGTCGCCCTCTTCATAGTCGTCGAAGCTACCGAGACGGATACCACATTCGATACCAGTCTTGACCTCTTCCACTTCATCCATATAGCGACGTAGTGTTGACATCTTGCCATCGAATACTGGAACTCCACCTCTGAGAACACGAGCGTGTGCCTTACGGTTAACTTTACCATCCTGGATGATACAACCACCGGCTCTGCCTTTGTTCACCTTGAACACCTGCTTCACGAGAGCATGTCCGAGGACTGTCTCACGTGTCTCTGGCTCAAGTAGTCCGAGCATGCTCTCTCTCACTGTGTCGATTAGTTCGTAAACGATTGAGTAAAGTTTGATCTGAACGCCTTCACGCTTAGCTGCTGTTACCGCTTTGCCTTCCACCTTGGTATTAAATCCTAGGATAATAGCATTCGATGAACTAGCGAGCATCACATCAGATTCAGTGATAGCACCGGCTGCAGCATGGAGGAACTTAGCCTCTACCTTCTCAGACTCGATGTCTTCAATAGCACCTTCGATAGCACCTACTGAACCTTGCACATCTGTCTTAAGAATAAGCTGAAGCCTCGCCTTTTGAGCTCCACCACCAGCTTTGCCCATGTTGAGGATATCTTCGATACGGCTCTTCTTTGAACCACCGAGACGCTTCTGACGGCGCTCAGTCTGTCTCTCTTCGGATAGCTTCTTAGCAGCTCTCTCAGATTCCATTTCGACCATCTCGTCACCTACGTGAGGAAGCTCAGCAAAACCGAGAATCTCCACTGGAGTAGCTGGACCAGCTATATCAACACGCTTACCGTGATCATCGAGCATTGATTTGATCTTACCTGCGAATGGTCCACAGATGAATGGCTGACCTACTCTAAGTGTTCCGTTCTGCACGATCACTGTTGCTGTAGGGCCTTTACCTGCTTGGATGCTTGCTTCGATCACTGATGCACGAGCATTAGCTGATGGGTTCGCCTTGAGTTCTAGAACTTCTGCCTGAAGCGCCATGAGATCTACGAGATCATCCATGCCTTGACCAGTCTTAGCTGATACCTGCACACATTCAGTGTCACCACCGAAGTCTGTAGGAGTAAGCTCATGTTCCATTAGCTGGGACATAGTCTTCATTGGGTCAGCACCTGGAGTATCACACTTGTTGATAGCTACGATGATTGTCTTACCAGCTGCTTTCGCATGGCTGATCGCCTCTTTAGTCTGTGGCATGATGCCGTCATCCGCAGCTACTACGAGCACGATGATGTCAGTAATATCAGCACCACGCGCTCTCATCTTAGAGAATATAGCGTGTCCTGGTGTATCGAGGAAAGTGATTGGTCTACCTTCACTATCTGTAACCGCATAGGCTCCGATGTGCTGAGTGATTCCACCAGCTTCACCTGAAGCTACGCGAGATTTTCTCACATAGTCGAGGAGCGAGGTCTTACCGTGGTCCACGTGACCCATGAAGGTGATGATTGGAGCACGAAGCTGCATTTCATCTTCAGGCTCTTCGTCTTCCTGTTCAGGCTCTTCGAATTTCTCTTCTACCTTATGCACACCACCACCCTTTTCACGCTTCTCACGCTCGAAGGTAAATCCGTGTGTCTGGCAGAGTTGCTCAGCGATATCTGGCTCGATTGCCTGATTCAGAGCTACGAAAACTTCTAGTTTGATCAGATCAGCTAGTAACTGGAATGGCTTTAAGCCCATGCTCTCAGCTAGCTCGCTAACGATGATTGGTGGCTTGAGCAAGATCATCTTGTCATCGCTCGCATCAACAACACTAGAAGCACTAGGTGCGTCTGTAGTTGTAGGTGCAACTTCTGCCGAACCGCCATCTGACTTCACTGTATCTACAGCTTCACCATCCTTGATTTTAGAAATACTAGGTAGAATATCTTTCTTAGTCGCAGAAGTTTTCTTCACCTGTGAAGTCTTCTTCTTACCATCTTCAGCGAAAATATCTAATGCTTCACGCTTCTGATCATCCACAGTCTTTACCTTGGAAGCTTCCTCCCTTTGGCGTTGACGTCGTGAAGCCTTAGGCTTGTCAGAGACTAAGTCTAAAGTTTCTTTCTTCTTGTTGTTGTTATTTTTCTGATCAGCCATTGAGCCGTTATTATTCTAATTTTTGTAGAAGGCAGAGTTTCCTCACATCCCCCTTGTTTTTAAATCTCTTACTACTAAGCAGTCTCGTTTTGCTTCTTCTGAACTGTATCCAGAATAACAGCTGCCTCTTCTTCGGTAATCTCTAAAGCTTGAGAAATGTAACCTGCATCCATCTGCATAACCATATCAGCATTGATACCGCCTGCTCTGAATAGCTTGTCTGCAGTCTCGGAATCAATTCCTAACTCATCAGCTAGTGATGAAGACGCATCTGTTACTCTTGCTTCGAACTGCTCATGCACGGACTCATCCTTGCTCACCTGCACATCCCAGCCCATAAGCCTTGATGTTAGACGAGCATTCTGTCCACGACGACCAATCGCCTTACTAAGTTCTTCTTCGTCCACAGTCACATTGACTACTTTCTTCTCTTCATCCAGAGTCACTGATCTAAGGATAGCCGGCTTGAGCGCCTCATGGACAAACTCAGTAGGGTTATCATTCCAGCGGATGATGTCCACCTTCTCATTGTTCAGTTCTCTTACGATGTTTTTAACACGAGCTCCACGAAGGCCTACACAAGCACCTACTGGGTCAATGTTTGGATCATCACTCCAGACAGCTACCTTAGTGCGGTAACCAGCTTCACGAGCAACTCCCTTGATCTCTACAGTGTGGTCAGCGATCTCGCTCACCTCTGCTTCGAACAAACGTCTTACGAAATTTGGATGACTACGTGATAGGATGATCTCAGGTCCGCGGAGTTCGTTCTCCACTGCTACTACATAAGCACGGATTCTGTCACCTACGTTGTATTCTTCAGTATTCACTCGCTCACGTGAGCTCATCTTACCTTCGAACTTTCCTAGATCTACCCAGACATCACTTTTCTCAAAGCGTCTTACTGTGCCGCTAACGATGTCACCAGCACGGTCCTTGAACTCATCATAGATCATCTCCTTCTCCGCCTGGCGAAGTCTCTGCATCATCGTCTGCTTAGCAGTCTGCACCGCAATACGTCCGAAGTTCTTAGGAGTGATGTTAAATTCCATAGGATCACCTACCACTGCATCAGCCTTACGCTGCGTAGCGAGTGAGAGCTTCACCTCATTCCAGTTATCTTCATGATCTGCGTCCTCTACCACTTTGAGGGTAGCGAAGATAGTGATATCACCTTTCTTCGTATCCACAGCAGCACGGATCTCTTCGATAGCGTCTGAGCCAGCGACCATCTTGCGATAGGCTGAAATAAATGCGAATTGGAGTGCTCCTACTACCTTCTCACGGTCGATACCTTTCTCTTTTTCGTAGTAGTCGATTAGTGCAACGATGTCGTTAGTCATGATGATCTATTCTAGTTAATGAATTTAAATTGTTTTGAAAATGTTGTCCAGATACACAAAAGAGTGGGTTGTAAATAACCCACTCCTTCCTTGCGGCCAGAGCTGTCTGGCAGTGTTCTGCACCATAGTCCCTAGAAAAGCAAGTATAAACTCAATGGTTTATAACAGATCATTCCCAGTCATTTTCTGCCTAAATTTCACCTCTACAAATCATCTATCCACTACCTCGACCCTGCCAAATTCCTCCTCAGCCGATTTTTGAACCACATTTGGGGCACAATCAACCATCCAAAAACACCTAAAACGCCAATTTTTAGTCGTCTCGAACCAACATTCATCCCTCCACTCGAAAAAAATCAGCAAGCTCAAAACAAAACTCACATTTTCTCAAAACAGCTCAATCCTTGGCAAACATTTGGTTTTCATTCATTTACAGCAAATCGAAATAACACCTCTGAAAAAAAATCAAACTTTCATCAAAAAACAGCTTGCAATAATTCAGGTTTCGGACTACTTCTTCGCCGCACTCCAAAGGGGCAAGCTTCCAAACGAAAGCTTAAACCGAAAGAGTCACTAACAAACTTCACCGTTTGTAATCCAACCAAAGCGCAGATAGCTCAGTTGGTAGAGCAGTTGGCTTTTAACCAATTGGTCCAGGGTTCGAGTCCCTGTCTGCGTATTTTTTATCAAATCTAGCCTGAGAGTTTAACTACCTCAGGCTTTTTTGTGTCTAGGTGATAGCTTCACTATCATTTGAGATTAGAAATTCACAATTTGAAACCATTTAAGCTCCTTAAGCTCAGATCTTCATCATACCTCTACCTTTAACTGAAGGCCTATTTCATACAAGACCAACGGAAAGGCGAAGCCGCATCTCCTGGGTATCTCCACACCACAGACTCGTTCCCTGAAAGTGAACTTTATCCCCCATCTCCCCTTTCCCCAATCGGGGAAATTTATACCAGAATAGGGAAAGGAGCAAAGCAATGCATCCCTATTACCTCTCCAACAACCCCAGCGTTCGCTGAAAGTGAACTTTATCAACCACCTCCCCTTTCCCCAATCGGGGAAATTTATACCAGAATAGAGAAAGCAGCAAAGCGACGTATCCCTATTACCTCCCCAACAACCCCAGCGTTCCCTGAAAGTGAACCTTATCAACCTCCTCCCCTTTCCCCAATCGGGGAAATTTATACCAGAATAGGGAAAGGAGCAAAGCGACGCATCCCTATTACCTCCCCAACAACCCCAGCGTTCCCTGAAAGTGAACCTTATCCCCCCCCTTTCCCCAATCGGGGAAATTTATACCAGAATAGGGAAAGGAACAAAGCGACGTATCCCTATTACCTCTCCAACAACCCCAGCGTTCGCTGAAAGTGAACTTTATGCTGTAATTCTCATCGAGTTATTTCAAGCGTCATCTGGCTCCTTACCGTTCTCATTGACCACAAAAAAGCCTGAGGTAGTTAAACTCTCAGGCTTATTACTATTTCACTAATCCTCGCTACCTACTTAAACTTATACCCTCTTTCCTTCGCCTGCTTCTTCACAGCGTTTTGTATGGCTTGATCTAGGGTTTGGTCTTTGTCGTCGGCTTTCTTTTCTGCACGCACTTTTGCTACATACGCAGCACGCTCTTTATTAGCCTGCTTCATCTTTTCTTTGATTTCGTTACGTTTTTTCTGATTCTCAGCAACATGCGCTTGGAGTTCCTTAGTAGTTTTGGTCTGCAGGTCTTTAGGTAGTGTTTTCTTATCTAGCTTACCCCAGTCGAATCCTTTGGTTTTTGCAGCATCACAGAGATCCCAATTCGCATTCCAGTAGTTGCCACTAGATTTAGTAGCAGATCGGTCGACAGCAGCTCCACCTGTAGCATTTCCATCCTGCTTCGTTTGGTTCCCCCAATTTATTTTACCTCCTGCTCCATAGTAAATATAAGTTTTATTCAGCTCTAGGTTTAGCTTCAGAATTATTTTATCCTGTGGAGATTCTATATGAGCAATCACCTTGTCTTGATTGATAACCGCAAAGCTACCTCCTGCAGCTAATGCCCCATTCTTCCATCCACCGTTAATACCAGCAGACTCACCACCACAGTGAATCGTGTTTACCACAATGTTTTGCTTCACAGCCGCTTGGCAAGAAGTCACAGCGTTAATAGGACCTTGCGTAAATGCTTCATTACCTGCGATGAAGATCGCTTTATAGGTTTTCGGGTTATCATCCCACTTGAGGTCTGCCACCGCTCTACTAATCACCGCCCCACAATATTCCTCACCACCATTTGTCTTGAGAGCGAATAGCTCTTTGCTCACTTCATCCAGATCACGAGTCAATGGCTCAAGCTGGCGAATATAATTTCCCTGCATGTCTAATCCATTATTACCGTATTCATAAAGCGCTACTTCTACAAATGGCACTTTGCCGTTTTTCTCAGCATCATTAAAAGAATTCACAACCTTCCAAAGCTGCGTCCGAGCCTGATCGATCAGACCGTCCATACTGCTACTCGTGTCTAACAGAATGGCTATTTGCACCTTCGTCTGTCCATCAACCACCTGCGGTTGCATTGGTTTAACGTTGGGGTCTTGTTGAGGAATAGTTCCTTTTGCGATGAGGATAGGCGTAAGCCCTAGCAGGCAAGTGGAAATGATAGTTGCTCGGCTCAGGCTACGGATTGCTTTGTTGGATATAGGTAATGCATTCATGGTCAGTTATGTATTTTATGAGTTTATGGCAAGAAAATCGTTTTCTCACTCAATTCAATATACCTAAATTCCCCTCACCCACTGTAAATTGATTGTAAAAACTAGATCATCGGGAACCTGTATCATCAGCAGGGTCTTAGCAGAGTTTCTAAAACCTCGCTTACTGAACAAAAGGTCAAGTTCACCAAACTATTTAACTCACCTTAATCATTAAAGCCGCAGTAGTATTAGAAGTCCGATTTCACAAAAAAACGCAACTGACTCAAAACTAAACCTCTAACAACTTTTATTAATCAGCTGTTTAAATAATCGTTAAAATCCATACAAAGTATGTCTTGAAGTCCTAACAGAAATAATTCTATGACCTGCCGCACAAGGAACAAGCAGCCTAAAGGTTGCATCTTTCAGGAAGCAGTAATTGCCGATGAAAGATTGTTTCTTCCCCCCCACACTCCCCCAAACTGGTTTCCCCCCTCAACGGTATCTAGATTAGAATATTTTACACTCGTGTCTAAAATTCCCTACAAAATCTTTGTTATACTAAACATAGGCAAAGCCGCAAACGGAGCACTATTAACTAAACCACAAACAACAATAAATAATGAACAAAACAATAATCACACTCCTCTCTATTACAGGTTTGTCACTATCCGCTAATGCGCAAACTGCATACGGCCTAGACTTCGCAGATCCAGGTTGGGTAAACGACAAAACAGGTGAAACTAGTGAGTTCCAAAAGAACGAAGCTGGTAAAGGCAATGAAGCAGGTTGGAACGCAACGCATTCACTTGCTAATATCAACGGCTCTGGAGTAGGCGTCACACTAGAACTTAGCCACGAGCCACATGCTTGGAATATTGAATCTCGTCCAGCACTAGACACATACTTCCCTAGTGAGCACGGCAAATCTGGAGCAATCCTACGTGTTTGGAATGATACAGCCAATATCAAAGAAGGTGAAATCCCTGCACTATCTCTTACTTTCACCCAAGACATCACTCTGCAACAGCTCGGCCTAGAAGGCTACAGAGCGGATGATGCTTGGCAGGTTCAGATCTTTGACAAGGATGGCACAGTTATCAGACCTAACTGGAAAGATGCTACTCAAGCTACTTCAGTAAACCCAGGTGACCCACTTTCAGGTAGCCCAATCAACCTTCTCACTACAACAGGTGTAAACGGAGCGACTGGAGCTGAGACTACATCGCTAGGAACTTACACTCCTGCAGGATTTATTCTTTTTAATGAAGAGCAAAAATCTACTCGAGGAGCATCTATCCTTAACTATAATGATACGACTGCTGTTCGAAAAATTGTTCTTTCTATGATCGAAGTAGACAGAGCTGGAGCAGCTACTGGTGATCCTTCAGATCAATCAATGTATGTGGGAAGTGGCATTCTTGCGAAAGAGTTCTCTACTGTTCCTGAGCCATCTTCAACAGCTCTTCTCGGACTTGCAGGTCTAGGAATGCTCGTAAGAAGACAGCGTAAGTAATTCACTTTACCTACTACTTTTTATAACCCGCTTTGGTTTCCACCAGAGCGGGTTATTTTTTTGTATTGAGCACTCCGTGAAATAAATCGCCTCTCCTCACCTCTAAACTTTACACCATCCATTCCCAATCTATCATCCCACTACCATGTCATTGAAAGCACTACCATCAGTCGAAACTCTAGCCAATCAACTGAGTCAACATTGTCCCCTACCTAAACCACTTATTATCGGTTTTGTGCGACGTGAGATAGATCAATGGAGAACTAAGCTACTCGCTGGTGAGACTCATGAGCGTGAAGAGATCGAAGCTGACATTTCTGGTAAACTAGAGCACTTCTCAGCATCTAGACTCCAACCAGTCATCAATGGCACTGGCGTCCTTATTCATACTAACTTAGGACGCTCCCCATTAGGAAAAACCGCCGCCAATGCCCTGCAGCAAATCGCTACTGGCTACTCAAATCTCGAATTCAACCTCCCGGAGGGAACTCGTGGCAAGCGTGCTGGCTATCTAGAAACTGCCCTAGCCTGTTTACTAGGAGCGGACTCAGCCACAGCGGTCAATAACTGCGCCGCTGCACTCGTCATCATTCTACGTCACCTAGCCAATGGTGAGAAAAACGAAGTCATCGTCTCACGTGGTGAGCTGGTAGAAATAGGCGGAGGCTTCCGTATACCAGAAATTCTCGAAACCTCAGGAGCCAAACTCGTAGAAGTAGGTGCCACCAATAAAACGCACCTCAGCGACTACGCCAATGCCATCACTCCGAACACCGCTCTCATCCTAAAAGTCCATCGCTCTAACTTCTACATTGGTGGATTCACCTCCGAACCAGAAGTAGCGGAACTCTCTGCATTAGCTAAAGAACACGACTTCCCACTAGTAGAAGACATCGGCTCAGGCGCTATGATGAATACAGATGAGCTAGCACCGATCGACCACGAACCTACTCCACAAGCTGCGCTCAGAAACGGGGTAGATCTCGTCTGCTTCTCTGGCGACAAACTCCTTGGTGGACCTCAATCTGGTATCATTGCTGGAAATTCTAAACTAGTGGCTGGCATCAAGAATGAGCCATTCTTCAGAGCTGTCCGCTGTGATAAGCTCATCCTCACCGTGCTCCAGGAAAGCATCGATGAATACCTACGCACTCAAGCAGACCCTAGCAAAACAGACATCCCCACTCTGAGAAACCTCGCAGAGACAGTGGAGAACCTTCAAGCAAGAGCTGAAAAAATCCTCTCCGAGATAGGAACTCTTTCAAAAGCTGAAATCCAGATTATTTCCTCTACTGCTACTACAGGCGGTGGAACAATGCCTACTTCACAGATCCCATCGGTAGCACTAGCTCTAACGCCAACAGGGATTTCACTCAACAAGCTCTCCAAGAGCCTGCGCATCGGATCACCAGCGATCGTAGGCTACACAGAGAGTAATCGATTCTGCCTCGATCTTCGCACCATTTTCCCATGGCAAGACGAGGCCATTAGCGCCACTTTGAAGCAACTTCTCGCTTAGAAAAATCACGTTGCTTAATATAAAAAAGCCTATAACTTCATTAGACAATGTTGCAGAAATTATCCATCGCAGTCACTACCTGCCTCTTCTCACTATTCATAGCACAAGCGTCAGTAGCCCAACAAGCGGAGGCACCTAAGAAGACGACCAATCAGCTAGCCACAGAAGCGATGAGCGAAATGCTCAATATCTTCAATGCAGCAGCCAAAGCGAACTCACCTGACTCTGCTCGTGCGGCTGCGACTCAGATCAATGCTCATACTGTAAATCTAACTACTCTGACTCCCCTTCTCGCTAAGTCGAAGAAGCCTACTGAGACCGAGATGCGTAAATTTGCAGAATTTGTCCTCAAGAATAACACCCAAATCAAAACTGCACTGAAAAGGATCGCCGTTTTGAAAGAGAGCAACACACCAGAGACCAACTCAATCATCAAGACCGCCATGGACAGCATGAGCAGTAAAACTAGACCACTCACCACTGCCATCAACAGACTTTACCCAACAAAGAAGATGAAAGCCTACATCCAACAGGCAAAGAAAAAACAAGCGCAGTAAATTCATCTCGATTACGTTGACATCAACCACTCAAATTTTAACATCCTAATATATCATGACTTGGAACGACACATTTCTAACACTCTATCGCAGTAGCCTAGAGAAATACAAGAGCGGCAATACCGACTTTAAATCACATTATTCAGACGAAGACATCGCCTTCCTCAAGACTATCGGCTACAAGCCAAGAGAACTATTCGACTTCGTAGAAGACCTCGCAGAAGAAGAAGTTCCATCAGAATCCACCGCTCTCCTCGTAGCTGCTGTTAGACGTGACTACCTCACTGTCGCACAAGAAGGAAAGCACAGCGAAAAGGAAATCACTCGTGACGAAGTCCCTACTTTCGGAGATGAACTCACAGGCATCACTTACCTACCACGCATCATCGCGAAGGCTCGTGCTAAGATCAAAGGCGAGCTAGATCCAGACATCATGTTTGGCTGCGGTGGAGACAGAAAGTTCCTCAGAGACCATGGCAATATCCCGATGGCAGACTTCCTCAGAAATGTATGGGCTGCCGGCACTGACGATCTCAAGATCGCTGACTACGTTAAGTCATACAAAGCGTAAAACTATCATTATGAAAGACTACAAAGGAGAACAAATCCTCGTCGTAAAGCGTGAACTCTTCGACACTCTCGGAGAATTCCAAGGCATCAATACTAACGTAGAAAAATACCATTCTACTCTCTTAGACCCGGCTAACAACTTCTTCATGGATAGAGGTCAGGCTGAAGATGATCCTACTCACAAACAGCTCATCCCATACGCTCTATTGCGCTACAACGGGAAATACCTGAACTACCAACGTGGTAAATCTGGTGGCGAAGCAAGACTACATGCTAAACGATCACTCGGAATCGGTGGTCACATCAATCCTGTAGACGTGCGTGAAGATCACCTCGGTCTCGATACCTACATGGCTGGTGTTGAGCGTGAGATCGATGAAGAGCTCGTCATCGCAGATGGCTATGAGCAGAAAATCGTAGCACTACTCAATGACGACTCTAACGAAGTGGGCAAAGTCCACCTCGGCGTTGTTCACGTTTTCGATCTGAAATCTGACAACGTAACTTCAAACGAAGACTCTATCGCGGATCTCAAGTTCAGCAGCGTAGAAGAATTACAAGGCGAAATGCGTGATTCACTAGAGTCATGGTCACAGTTCTCAGCTGATATTCTAGATCAACTCTAGAACTTAAGAACTCCACAAACTTTAAAACCAAAAAGCCCTCAGCCGCATTTAGCAACTGAGGGCTTTTTTTGTTCTAAAGTTAAATCTCTAGTGCTGTGATGATCGCTTGTCCCATCTCATCAGTCGTCGCCTTCGTCTCGCTAGCTTCACCAGTGAAGATGTCACCAGTGCGCATTCCAGAAGCGATTGCCGCATTCACCGCAGCATCAATAGCATCTGCTGCCTCAGCTTCGTTGAGTGAATACCTAAGTAGCATCGATACAGACAAAATCTGCGCTATCGGATTCGCGATTCCTTTACCAGCAATGTCTGGAGCAGACCCACCTGATGGCTCATACATTCCGAAGTATTGTCCAGATTCAGATTGAGCACCGAGACTCGCACTTGGAAGCATTCCGAGTGATCCAGAAATCATAGCCATTTCGTCAGACAGAATATCGCCAAACAAGTTACCAGTCACCATGACATCAAAGCTAGAAGGCTGCTTAATCAACTGCATCGCTGCATTATCCACATACATGTGTGTTAGCTCTACTTCAGGGAAATCTTTACTTACTTCGATACAAACTTCACGCCACAGCACTGAGCACTGAAGAACGTTCGCTTTATCTACTGAGACGAGTCGCTTGTCTCTGCCCATAGCAGCAGTGAAGGCTATTCTACAGATTCTCTCGATCTCGCTCTTAGAATAAATCATTGTATCAAAGGCAACCTCTTCGCCATTTTCGATGCGTCTGCCCTTAGGCTGACCAAAGTAAATACCACCAGTCAACTCACGCACACAGAGCACGTCGAATCCATTAGGCATCAGTTCATTCTTAATCGGTGAAGCGTGCTGAAGCGCTGGCAAGCAGACTCCAGGACGTAAATTAGCAAACAAACCAAAATGCTTTCTGAGTGGCAACAAAGCTCCACGCTCAGGTTGTTGATCTGGCTCTAGGTTTTCCCATTTAGGTCCACCCACACTGCCGAAAAGTATCGCATCCGCAGCCTCGCATGACTTCACAGTATCTTCTGGAAGTGGACATCCTACTGCATCGATCGCAGCTCCGCCTACTAGGCATTTCTCTCTCTCGACAGTGAATCCAAACTTCGCACAAGCCACGTCCAGCACTCTAAGAGCCTGAATCATTACCTCTGGACCTATCCCATCACCTGCTAAAACTGCTATCTTGTGCTTTCTTGACATGCCGAAGGATTTACCACCTTCAGTTGAGGATGAAAATGCTTTTTCTGAGAAATGTCAGAGATTATCTAGTTAGCTCTATCTTTTACGACGAAGCAGTAGCGATAACGAACCGAGACCTAGCAATATAGCGCTACTTGGCTCAGGCACAGCTACATTAGTGACTTCGTAATTCCCATTATAAGAATCCACTCCGTCATTCAGTCTGACTCCACTAGGAGTCGCACTAAAGCCATAGCTTGCTACCCCATTGATCAAGACAACTTCACTCGATTGAATACCATTACTTACGAATGGATCTACCGCAGCTAGAGGCTGTCCAGTCGCCGCTGCAATCAAAGCTACGGCCTGATCGTGAATATCAATAAAACCACCTAAGCCTACAAGAATTTGCTGACCATTGACCTCTACATAACTCACATTAGGATCTGAGACTCTCTGGAAACCTCCATTGTCACGATATGATTCAAACAGAGCCTGTTCATTTCCTATCACTAGGGGAGTATGGTTCTTTAATTCATCCGCAAAATCATTGAACCAACGGTTCGCTAAATTATTAGCACCAAAAGTTGTGTCGTAATTCCCACCCGGAGTATCAAACCAATCATGGCCATTGAGACTACTCAGAGTCACCATCGTGCCACTCATATTAAGCTCTAACAGCACATGATCTGCGTCTTTAAATGCCACATTTGTAGCGCTATCGCTAGCCGTATAGAGCTCTACATTACCACCTGCATGACTAGAATCTCCACCTAAAGCATTGAGCAACATCGTAGAGTTCGGTGTGACAGCCAACTCTCCAGGAGTTGTCTCAGCATACACTACATATCCAGAAGTATTGTAGCCTGTAACCAGCGCAGAAATAGGAGTATCCCCTTTCACAGTGGCATTCATGAAAAATAATGAACTAGCACCAATCAATGTGGAGTTTATAAAACGAGAAGAACACAAGAAGCTAAGAGATGGAACCAAAGTAAACACTGTATTACGATATGATTCCTGGGGGGATGGAGTTTTCATAGTGGAATTATATAATACAGAGAACTTAAACATGTCAAGACAAAAATAGGTAAACCACTAAGGATTAGAGAACATCATCAGTTTAACTAAATGAGTAATCATCAAGTAAATATAAAAAATAGTTGTTTACCTAATAGATGTGAAACACTGTATATAGACGTATGGGATTATTCTCAAAAAACTCAAGTGATGCAATAGTCACGCAACTAACAGAGCACCAGCCTGCCCTGCTAGCCTTTATTATCACCCTTATTCCAGGTGATCCTTCAGCACCTGATATACTCCAGCGTGTTAACTTAGTGATCTGGAAGAAACGACGCGATTTTAAAGAAGGATCTAATTTTAAATCTTGGGGGTTCTCTATTGCTCACTGGGAAGTCAGAGCCTACCTCAAAGAATGCAAACGTAAGAGTTGGCTTGTCGTAGATGAAGAACTCACTAATAAACTCAGTGTCTCAATGACCAATTTAGTAGAGGAAAAACCCTTTGCTCACCTTTCAGGAGATCTAGAGCGTTGTATCCAAAACCTAAGACCTCAAGACCAAGATCTCATCCAACATCGCTATTTTTCAGACCAACCGCTTAAAGATTTTTCGGAACAGACAGGACGACCAGTCAACTCTCTTAAAACAACTTTAAGCCGAATTCGTATCGCACTACGAAAGTGCATCGAAGCCAAAGTAACGATTCAATCCATTAAGCCTCAATAAGACCATGGAACTTTCAGAATTCGAACTCTTACTCCAAAAAATCCTCCACGACACAGCCACTCCAGAGGAACAGGCTTATCTGCAACAATGTCTCCATGAGTCGGAAGAGCTTAGACAGCTCTATTGTCAGCACACTCGACTAGAGGCACTCTTAACAATGAGATCACAAGGGATAAAGGCCCTATTGTCTCCGACCCCAGTCATCCCTCTTGAAGTGATGCAGAAGAGTCAGAATAAAAAGATGGTTCGATGGATGACCGCTTCAACAATTGCAGCCCTGTTAATGATCGGCATTTTTCTCACTATTTTCCTCACTCCCCAATCTTCAGGATTAGATTTCGAAACTTCTCCTAACTCAGCATTCACACTCACTCATGACAAAAAGAGCTTAGAAAATCAGAATAAAATGAAGAAAGGTTCTACTCTGACTCTGACTTCCGGCTCAGTAGCCCTAAAGTTTGGCTCTGGTGTCACCTCTATTATTGAAGCTCCCGCTAAACTGACGCTCCTCAAAAATGATCACCTGCGTTTAGATCATGGTAAAGCATGGTTTGAAGTTCCTTCTAAAGCGGTAGGCTTCAAGGTCACCACCCCGGAATTTGAGGTGATTGATCTGGGAACTGAATTTGGCATTAACTCTACTCCAAATTTAGAAGACGAATGCCATGTATTTAAAGGAAAGGTAAAGCTAACTGCACTGAAAGGCCTAAAAGCTAGTGCTATCTTGAAGGCTGGAAACGCTTCTAAAACGACCGTTGCTGGCAGAATAAAACCGATCAAACTCAATGAGTTAGCCTACCTAAAATCTCTACCAGTAAAGCCTCTGCATCTTCACTGGACATTTGATACCATTAAAGATGGTAAGTTCACTACAGAAAGTAGCTACAAGAATCTCTCGCTCACCCAGAACACACTCCATAGTAAGCAAACCGTAGCCCAAGCGCAAACGAACGGGAAATACGGAAAAGCCCTCCGATTCGCAGAGATGGGCGACCACCTAAACACCGACTGGCAAGGCATCTCAGGGTCACAAGCTCGCACAGTTGCATTTTGGATAAAGCCGTCCTCTGAAGGAAAACAGGGCTTAACTTCACTATTAGGATGGGGAAAACGCGGAGGAACTCTCGATCAAGGTTGCTTCCTTCTCTTCTCTCGTAATTCAGGCAATAAAATAACCTTTGGCCTAGCTGCTAGAGGTATTGAGCTAGAGAGTCCAAAACAGCTTCCAGTTAATCAGTGGACACACTTCACCTGTGTTTACCACGGGAAATTAGATGAGAACAGGCAGCCCCATTTCACCTTTTACTTCAATGGAGAAGTAGCGCCTCATAGTTATAAAAACCTAAACAAAGGTAATCCAGAGCCGCGAGTAAATACGATTACAAATCACTTCCAATCTGTTCCTTTAAGCATAGGCTCATCACTGCACAGTAATCCCAACTATGATTTCCCTAAAAAGACTGCACTAGATGAACTACATGTTATTTCCAGAGCTCTCAGCTCTGAAGAAATCCAATTCCTCTTCCTGAATAATAAGTTACAATAAAGGAGCAATCTCTTACCTGTTCAAGAATAGTCAGAATTCTCATAAAAAGATTCATCTTTTTGTTAACCTCTTCATTTGGATGCCTGTCTATAATTGTATGACAGTCTTTGAGCGACCTCAATTGCTAGCATATTGAATAACTACACTGGATATTTCATTCAGTAATAGAACCCATAAAATTAAACTAAAAAAATGAATACAAAAATATTATCTACAGCCCTTGGACTGTTCAGCATCGTCTCATCACAAGCAGCAACAATTGTTTGGGACGCAGGAACTACTGATGTTTCAACAGCTGGTGGCTTTATCAATGCTGGATCTGATGCTAATGTTTCAGTTTCTCTAAATGGAGCACCTGTTACAGCAACTTCCACTGGAGCTCTTAATGTAGGAACAGCAACGCCTACGATCAATGGCGTTACATTCACAGCCACAGGTGCTGGTTCAGGCCCATTCGGAACCTTTGGATCTGATGCTGATGTGCAAAGCGTCATCCATTTTCATAATGCAGCTGCTGCTTACTCACTAGATTTCTCTGGCTTAAAAGCTAACACTGAATATCAGATCCAGATTCTAGGAATTCATGACAACCGCACAGCAAGCAACATCAACCTAAGAACTACTGTCTGGAACACAGCAGGCGGAACAGCTAGTGCAGGTCTCGTAAGAGGTAACGGCGGATCAGTCATCGGTAGCTTCACTACAGGTGCAGCAGAAACAACTCAGCTAATCACAGCTACTAATACTGTAGGCGCTGATCCTGGAACAGCAGGCTTCGTTCTCCGTGAAATCGCAACAGTTCCAGAGCCATCATCAACAGCACTACTTGGACTCGGCGGTCTAGCGCTTATCTTACGTCGTCGTAAGTAATTTTACACAACGTGTTTAATAGCACACTCTTGATTTCAAGCCCTCAACCTTTAATTAGGTTGAGGGCTTTTATTATGTATAGAAATACCGTCACTCTCTCCTTTAACGCTATTAGAGTAATGGCACTAACTGCTCATTACACCATTGACCGTTCTGGATGGTGACTACGTCTGGCTGAGTGACGGCAAGTTCGCACTCGTCTTCACAGATGATCCAGCCTTTGTAGTCTCTCTGAACAAGAAATTCTGTGATCTTGTGGAAATCCACTTTCCCCTCCCCCATCTGCGCCCAGGGTTCTGGGCCATTTCCTGAGTAGTCCTTGTAGTGAACGTGATTGATGAGGTGTTGCCATCTGGTCATGGTGCCGATGATATCCATGCCACCGCGGATGATGTGGCCTACGTCTGGAGTCCAGCCAGTAACGGATGGATCGAGCGAATTGAGCACCACATCGTAGTCATCCTGAGTCCGAACGAGTGATCCCGGAGGTGAGTTTGGGTGGAAAGAACAGGTCAGTCCTGCCTCAGCAGCTCTACGAGATACTCGGTTGACGTTGTTGACGAGGTTGAGTCTGCGCTGCTGCAGATTGTGCCTTCCATCTGGCAGTGGCACGGTGCCTAGGGCTGCACCTGGGAAATGCTTGAGCATCTCAATGGTCCAGTCTGCACAAGCTCTCTCGGATTCTGTTTCTTCTTCGCCATCCCATTTACAAATGAGAGCGAGTGCTGCGAGTTCGATGCCAGCTTCGTCGAGTGCATCCTTGAGCTTAGCAGGGTCTTTGAAGTCGCCCAGCCAGTAGTCATCATAGGGCTCTAGCACCATTGGCTCGATGCCTCTGAAGCCAGCTTTTCCTGCTACCTGAGCCATGTGGCCAAGCTTGTTTTTATTTCCCTCACCATGGTCGTCCATGAACCAGGTGTAAACTTCTGCGCCAAATTTTATATTATTCATCGTCTTGTGATTTTAAGATTTAAATTGCAGAACGCACCTTGAGCATTGTGTCTAGGATCGTGTTCCATGTTTTACTGTTTTCTAGGATATTGTTATCAAACATGCAGCCGTCCCAGCAGATGTGTTGAATATTGCGCTCCTCATGATCTTGCAACCACATCTGAGCACAACGCACGATGTCTAGTTTGCCATTAGGATCATCTGCTGGGCAGTGTTTTCCAGTCTTATCATGTGATCCAGAGCCGTGCACTGAGCCATCGTTCTGAGCGACGTGGAAATCGATCGTCCATGGGCGAAGCTGATCTGTTAGTATCTTATAAGCAGCCCAGAATTCTTCATCGCTATAGCCAGATTTGAGCAAGGTATGCTCAGGTGCATTATAGCCTAGGAGATACAAGTAAGTGTGTGATAAGTCAGCTTGGAAACCCACAGCTTCAGGCAGATTAGTCTCCTCAAGTGTATTTAGCATATGCTTCCATGAGTGCATTCCACCCCAGCATATTTCCCCTTCCGCTGCTAACTTCTCTCCGTGATCAGCAGCGATCATCCCAGCTTCTCTGAAGGTTTTCGCGAGGAGCTTGGTATTCGCTAGTTCATTGTCTGCGAAGTCTGTTGGTCCGCCAGCAGAGTCGATACGGATCACCCCATAATCTCGCACTCCGTGTTCGTTTAAAATCTTCGTGACCCTACATGCATGACGAATAGCGGTGAGGAAATCTCTTCTCTCACCAGATGAGCCAAATGCAGAGCCGCCAAGTGTCCCAGGCCAGATTGGAGCCACGACAGATCCCACCTTTAATCCATGTCGATTGATTTTATCAGCCAATGCCCTGATCTCATCATCAGAGGAAGAAGGATCGTGGTGTGGGTGATATAAGAATAAATCCACTCCGTCAAATTTCTGCCCATCGACTGACGCCTTTGCAGTGAATTCTAGCATTCTATCTAGCGAGATTGTAGGCTGGTCAGAGGCGTCATCTTTGCCAACAATTCCTGGCCACATTGCGTTATGTAATTTCATGATGTTATAAATTGGTGGGTCTAAATGATGTAAAGTTTACGATATTTGAGTGGTGAGATGTTCATGGCTCTAGAGAATTGTCGGCTAAAATGACTTTGATCATAGAATCCGCACTCCCCTGCAATCGTTGCGAGATCATCGGTGCTCTGAGTCAGTAAATGACAAGCATGTTGCACCCTAGTGTTGAGGATGTAGCGTGATGGGCTGACATTAAAAATAGCTTTAAACTTACGCTCCAGCGCACTTATAGAAAGCGATGCTTGCTGAGCGAGGTCTTCAATGGTGAGTTTTTCTGCGAAATGCTTCTTGATGTAAGAGGTAATCTTATTGATTTCTGGACTAGACTCCATCGCTGTGTCGCTCGTCGAAAATGCACGTGTGATCCCAAGAATAACAACGACGTTCTGATTATCATCTAAGACAGGCACTTTCGTCGTAATCGACCAATCCACCAACCCATGATTAGAAGGAACAAGTTCAACCTTGTTGATGATAGGTTTCTTCGTTTCCAGGATAGCTTCATCATCTTTTCTAAATGCATCAGCCATCGAAACAGGTAAGAAATCATAATCAGTTTTACCGATAATTTCATCCTCCGGCAAGTTCAGTTTCCTAGCTAACTGTTGATTAATTCTAACAAAACGAAAATCAGTATCTTTGACAAAGTAAATAAATCTCGGCATCTCATCGAAGAGAAGCTTCGCTGGATCAGGCATTTCTAAGAATGATTTCAAGTAGTCTTTCATCGGCTATTACTTAGGTTGAGTGGTCAGATAGAGCATTAGATCACGAAGTTCATCTGGGTTGAGCGAATTGATCAGTGAGGGCGGCATAGTAGAAATAGTCGATGCTGTTCGTTTCACTATACTAGATTTCAGAACAGGAGTCAGAACAGTAAGATCAAAGGCACTAGCAGCGATGTGAACATGAGCCTCGTCTTCTTTCATGATCTTGCCCTGCATTGTCGCTCCATCTTTGAGTTGGAATACCGTGGTAGTGTATTGGTCTGAAATTACTTCTGAGGGATCAATGATCGCCTTAAGAACGTCTTTCTTTTCAAAGCGATTTACTAGATTAGTAAGATCTGGTCCTGAACTTCCGCCTTCTTTAGAGTGGGTGTGACAACGTGCACAGAGTGTGGCTTGGAACATGTGCTTACCATTGACGATATCAGCTTTTGACAGATCCTTTACTGCCTCAGTTGCCTCTTCTAAAGTCCATGCTCTTCCTGGTCCTTTTGCCATGACCATTGGTTTGGCAGTTGTATCTATCTTTGATGACTCTTTAGCGATGACTAGTAATTCTGGCTTAAGGTTCTTCATTGCTTCAGATCGGATTTTCTTAATGAATCCCTTATAGCTATTTCCACCGCTTTTCATTTCTGCTGAAGCTAGCCATTTATAATATGCTCGCACTGTTGCCTCATCCCATCCCAGTTTGTGGTTTTTAAGCATGAGAGCATAGTGAAGCGCCTGAGAATCAGGCTGGTTTTTCAGCATATTTTTAAAGTCTTTAGCATACTTAGTATTCCCAATAAGTAGGTCCTGTGGGATGTCTTCCTTAATTGCTACTGAACTTTGCATGAGAAAGATCGTCTTCTTGAGAACTTGAGCTGACTCTAGGTAAACGAGCACTCGGCATAGCTCTCTGTTCAGAGTTGAGCTAGCACTCGGGTATTGTGAATCTAACTTCTTTAAAAGCTCAGATTGAATCGTATCTACTGGCTTACCAGTGCGGATGCTTGCTAGTGAGATGGCTCTTAGATATTCTAATTTTTGAGCTTCATTGAGTTGCTTGAAATCGATCTCTAACAGCTTACTGAAGATGATTTTAGCACCTGCTCCATTCCTAGAAAGAGCCAGACTAGCTGTGATGATATGCTGAGGACTTCCAGCCATTTGATAATGCTTCACCCACTTGTTTATATCAAGACGCTCAAGTGAAATTCTAGCGGCATATCTCAGCATACGATCATCGCTACCTAGTTCATTCCAGAGTGCCTCTACATCAGTAGATTTTTGAATATGTTTCAGCTTTTCCTGAGCATCACTGATAGCAGGAGTAGCCACGGAAGTAGTGTCAGCATTTCCAGTATAGCTTACACGATACACCCCAGACTTCAGTCTTCTACCGCCAGTAGTGAAATACATCGCACCATCTGGACCAATGGCTGCATCAGTCACTGGTAGAGGTCTACCACTAACAAATATTTCTTTCTTAGCTGAGTAAGTAGTTTCATCTGGAGAGAGATGCAGAGCATAGATTTTTCCAAACGTCCAATCTAGGATGAACAATGCCTTTTGATACTTAGCTGGGAATTTAGCACCCGTGCCAAATAGAACACCCGTAGGACAACCAGGGCCTATATCGATAACTGAACCTAAACTATCTGCATAATACTCTGGCCACTTCGCGGTGCCTGTGCGCCAGCCATATTCAGCACCTTTTACGAGATGAAGCACACGAGTAGGTCGATACCAAGGAGTGCCAATATCCCACTCCATATCAGAATCATAACCGAAAATGCTGCCTGTTGGGCTTGCCGCAATGTCGTAGGTATTTCTCATTCCAGTTGCTATGATCTCTCTTTTCTTACCATCAGCAGAGAGCTTGATTAGCGTTCCGCCTGGAGCCTTGATGCCAACAGCATGGCCACTCGCATCGTTGAAATGTGGGTGAAGTGTGTCTTCCGCCCAGTTTTTATTGAAGCTAGTCACCGCATCTTTAGGTGGGTGCGTATGATTACCTACGATGAGATAAATGCCGTCACCATCTGGTGATTTCATCAGTCCATGAGTGCCGTGCTCACCACCACCTCTGATAGGTAGTATGAACTCTCTTTTATCAAACTTCCCATCATTGTTCGTGTCTGTTAGACGGTGAACTCCAGCACTGCCTTTTTTATCTGAAGTCACGTAGAGGCTGCCGTATGCCCAGCATAAACCCTGAGCGTGCCCCATGTTATCGACGCGTTCTTTAGAAGATATTTGACCATCTTTTAAGGTGATTTTGAAAAGGCTACCATATTGATCACTGGTATAGAGAAAGCCTTTGTCGTCAAAGCAAATGGAAACCCATGAACCTTCCGTCTTTTTATCGACAGAATAGATCTTTTCGATACTGAATCCATCAGCCACTGTGAGTGAGTCTTTCACTGGCTTCTCAATAGAGTCAGCTAATTCTAACATTTTAATGTCTTTATACTGCACCGTCATTGGTGGTCCAGCATGAAGCTGTAATGCTAATAAGCCTTTAACTGCGCTACGGTTTGTCTCATTATCTTCTACTCGAATGGTGGTGAATCCGTTGATCTGGTGCATCAGCGTGTTTCCATCAGCAACGACTCTATAAGAGTTCCATTTACCCTTTTGAATAGACGCCGACACTTTATCTGCATCTTTAATTGGCTTAGGAGAGACTGTCTTTTTACCACTCGGGCTAATTTGTATATTCTGCCCACGCTTGGCAACGATCCCTCTGCCATCTTGCTCGTAAAGAATACCGCTGTAATTTGCGCCAGTTTCCATATCGGCTTGATAGCCCTTGATAGTAAATTTCTCCTTATTCTGCCACTGACTACGGTATTGGACTCCACCATTTCCAGTATCTGTTAGAAATCTAAAGGATAGGTTTAACTCAAAATTAGCAAACTGCTTTTTTGTATAAGTAAGATAAGTCGTCTGCTTACATGGCGACTCAGCGGTTGACTTACCTGTGATGGCTCCGTCTTCGATTGACCAATAACGTTTATCGCCCTCCCAGCCATCAAGAGTCTTACCATCAAATAAGCTAATAGTATCAGCCTGCAGGGTAAGACTGAGGATACTGCTGAATATAAGGAAATGTCTCATAGCTGAAATGTCGTTTTTAAGGATGCTTCAATCTAGACAGTTAATTAGAATCTGTCTTGCATGAAGAAACTTATTTTTTGTATGTATTCGGCGCTAACGAAAATGATAAATTTTCACCCATTAGCCGAAACTATACATAATTAACCAAAACACATCAATTTAATCCAACCCAACAAAAAAACTAGCTTCGTGCTCATCAGTGAACTAAGGTTGCGACCTAATGAATACATACTTTGAAACACTTGGGCGCACAGTCTTGGAACGCTGGCAACAGCAGAATTTCTCGCTTGAGGTCTTTCCAGAGCTTACTCGGATAGCTATGGATGAAAATCCGCCGTCTGAAAACGTAGATCTAGAGGAGATGATTCATGAATTCCTATCTAATGATCAACAGCCTCTTCAGGGGCATTCTGGATTTGGTCAGCCGGAGTTAGTGGCTTATACTGATCCGCGTTTTTACATTCAGATCCTCTTCTGGATGGAAGGAACCACCGATATCCACCAGCACGAATTCTCAGGAGCATTCCACGTCATGCAAGGATCCAGTGTTCATTCCCAATTCAATTTCGTAAACGCCAAGTCAGTCACTCCCCATCTACGTGTAGGAGATCTCAAGCTAAAGCAGATCGATCTATTAGAAACTGGTCGCACCGTTCCCATCACCTCTGGCAAAGCATGCATCCACTCACTCTTCCATCTCGATACGCCCTCCGTCACCGTAGTCGTCCGCACTCAGCACGATCCCGGCACTGGACCGCAGTATAATTACCTGCCTCCTCACATGGCGGTCGATCCAATTCATGCTGATTCACTAACGATGCGCCGCAAGCAGCTACTCGATGTTCTAGAAAACCTAGACCACCCCAACTACACATCACATGTTAGGGAAATGATTGATAGCCTAGATTTCGAACGAGGTTTCCACACTCTGCACCATACCATGGATCGCCTCATGGCACTCGGGGAGTGGGAATCTGTTCTTGAGGCATTTCAGAATAAGCACGGTGAACTTGCGAAGGGAGTGCCCGCTACTTTAGCTGAATATCTTCGTAGGGAATACATCACCCAAATGCGCTACCAGATCGAGAACCCAGAACATCGCTTTTTCTTGGCGCTACTGATGAACGTCCAGAATCGCAAAGACATCTACTCTCTCATCAGCGAGCGATATCCAGACAACTCACCGACCGATATGATCCTAAGCTGGGCTCAAGAATTGATAGATCGTGCAGATTTTGGTCTCACACTTCTTGATGCTGCATTCCCTGAATCCATTGAGGCGGACCTTGATACACAGTTTGATCTACTCATGAATGGACTTTATAATGCGCTAGAGGGCAACACAATTTCAGAAGATCAAGCCGAGGTCCATACATCCATCACCAACTCCTGCCTAAGTCCCCTGTTCTCATAGAATCAAGTGACGTAGACAAAGAAAAAGGCTATTAGCAAGATCGCTAATAGCCTTTTTCACTTATCGTTGAATACCTTCTTTAGAAGCTACTATACCACGTCTGCACAGCGCTCGCAGAGACCGCTGTCTAGCAGTGGCTCATAGCGGCGGCAACGTGGGCACATGCAGTGCTCAGTAGCTGTTGCTGTGGCGCTGAGTTCAGCACCGTCTTCGAGTTTGAGGTCGGAGAGGATGAAGAATTCAGTAGCGAACTCTCTATTGGCTAGATCAGCTCTACAAGCGTGATCTTCTGGGACTGTTAGAGTCACTGCAGCTTCGTTATTCTTGTTGAATGCCTTCGCTTTTACCTGCTCTTCGATCGCTGTCTGGATGACTCCACGGATCTCTAACAGGCTAGCCATTTTCTCTGAAACTTCACCCGGTGTCCACTCATCTTGAGCGACTGGGAAATCTTGTTCGTGAACTGAATCTGCGAATCCAGCGTGTCCCCAAGCTTCCTCAGCTGTGTAAGCTAGGATCGGTGCTAGGAGTTTAGCCAATGCAGTGAATACGTCATGCATCACTGTCTGAGATGACTTACGGCGTAAGCTTTCTACTCCATCACAATACATTCTGTCCTTCGTTACATCCACGTAGATCGCAGAGAGGTCAGAGGCACAGAATTGGTTCACTTGGTTAAAGACTTTACGGAACTCGTAGCTCTCGTAGGCAGACTTACATTCGCCGATCACAGTGTGAAGCTTCTCAAGCACCCACTGATCTAACAGAGGCATGTCTTTCTTCGCTACACGATCCGTCTCAGGATTAAACCCATCCATGTTTCCAAGGAGAATTCTCAATGTATTTCTTAGTCTACGATATGGCTCAGCGATCTGCTTGAACAGGTCTTCTCCGAAAGGAACTTCAGTCTGCCAGTCCACACTAGATACCCAGAGACGAACGATGTCTGCTCCGTATTTATTATAGTAATAAGCTGCATCGATCGGCTTGCCGCTCTTCTTAGCTTCTGACTTAGATAGCTTAGTATCACCATTCAGTTTACCAGCTCTTTTCGCTTTGAGTAGATCCTGATCCACTACGAATCCGTGAGTCATCACAGTCTTATAAGGAGCTGCGTCACGCACACCCACTGAGAGCATGAGTGATGACTGGAACCATCCACGGTGCTGATCCGTAGCTTCGAGGTAAAGATCCGCTGGACCTTGTAGCTCTGGACGGCGATCAACAACAGCCTTGTGAGATGAACCTGAATCGATCCATACGTCTAGCGTGTCGCGGCACTTAGTGTAGCCTTTCGGTAAACCTAGTCTAGCGGCTAGCTCTTCGTCGTTGAGTTCGAACCAGATGTTAGAACCTTCTGCTTCGATCAAATCTGCGATCTTACCAGCGAGCTCTGAACAGATCACAGCCTCACCCTTTTCATCGAAAAACACAGGAACTGGGACACCCCAAGTTCTCTGACGGGAAACACACCAGTCTGGTCGTGATTCCACTGTTCCGTAGATACGGTTTCTGCCCCACTTAGGAAGCCAGTTGACTTTATCGATCTCTTCGAGAGCCTTCTCACGGAGCCCATCGAGTGAGATGAAGAATTGCTCTACAGCACGGAAAATGATCGGAGTCTTAGATCTCCAGCAATGTGGGTAACTATGAGTGTAATTCTCTTTACCGAGAAGATGACCTTTAGGAGCGAGGATTTTTAGAACGCCGATATTAGCTTCGTTCTTCTCCATCACGTGTAGTCCTACTAATGAATCCACACCGACTTCTTCAGTGAAGAAACCTTCGTCGTCCACTGGTGAGAAGACACCAAGTCCGTTTTGTTGACCAGCAGAGTAATCGTCCGCACCGTGACCTGGAGCAATGTGCACTGCACCTGTTCCTGTCTCAGTCGTGACGAAGTTCGCATGGATGAGCTTTGATGTGCGATCAAGGAATGGGTGCTGAGCTTCTAGCCCTTCGAACACCTCCCCTTTTACCTCTTGGAAAGTCTCTTTAAGCGCAAAGCCTGTCTTAGCCTCCACGTTATCGAGCAGCTCTTTCGCTACGACTAGATTCTTAGTGATGAGATTTCCTTCGTGATCTGTCTTTTCAAATCTACCAACAGTGTAGATAAACTGAGGATGCACGGCGATACCGAGGTTCGCTGGTAGCGTCCATGGAGTCGTTGTCCAGATGATCATTGAGATATCTTCACCTAGCTTATCACCTAGTAGTGGGAACTCTACGTAGATTGAGATGGATTTCTTATCCATATACTCGACCTCAGCTTCAGCGAGAGCAGTCTGTGCACCGTATGACCACTGCACTGGCTTCTTGCTCTGGTAAACTGCTTTTTTATCGATCAATGCCGCAAATGTTCTCACGATATCTGCTTCATAAGCTCGATCCATTGTTAGATAAGGATTCTGCCAGTCACCGAAGACACCGAGTCGACGGAATGACGCCTTCTGAGTATCGATCCAACCATTAGCGAAATCTACGCATCGGCGGCGGATCTCAGCTGGCTCTAGGTCACGTGCGTTTTGCACTACTTTAAATTCGATCGGTAGTCCATGACAGTCCCAACCTGGGATAAATGGAGTTTCAAATCCAGCCATTGTCTTAGACTTAACGACGAGATCCTTCAAAATCTTGTTCAGAGCAGTTCCCATGTGGACGTCACCATTCGCAAATGGAGGGCCATCATGGAGAATAAAACGAGGGGCACCTTGGTCAATTCGGCGCTTCTGTATTCGTTGATACAGTGCGTCATTTTCCCATTGTTCAAGTCGTGCTGGCTCATTTTTCACTAGATCACCTCTCATCGGAAAGGTAGTCTGTGGCAGAGTCAGAGTGTCTTTATAGTTTGCTTCGTTGCTCATAATTAGTCTCAATTCATTGAGTGAGCGGAAGCTAGACACACTCCGCTTAGTGGTCAATAGCGAAGTCTTACACCATGCAATTTAGTCTCCCCATATAGTAAAAACCTTGATGACAATGTAGAAATAGCTTTTCCACTTGTCTAGTGAAAGAATGAGGTTAGCTTATGCGTAATAGCATTTAATATTATTCTCATTATCGAGAAACACATCCACATTTATGAAAATCACATCACTGACTACACTACTCTGCATAAGCTGTATAACAGCCCCGTTAGCTAATGCAGGCAACGAATTCACCTCTCTTTTCAATGGTAAAGACCTCACTGGTTGGACTGGCTCAGGCTATGAAGTCAAGGACGGAGCCATCGTCTGCACACCTAAAGG
Source organism: uncultured Rubritalea sp. (assembly GCA_937132085.1). GTDB lineage: Bacteria > Verrucomicrobiota > Verrucomicrobiia > Verrucomicrobiales > Akkermansiaceae > Rubritalea. The sequence continues at coordinate 40,830 of CAKZNV010000164.1, forward strand.
CAAGAACCTCGTTACTAAGAAGTCTTATAATGATTACGTCTTTAACTTCGAATTCAAACTACCAGCTGGTGGAAATAACGGAGTCGGTATTAATTACCCAGGACAGGGAGATCCGGCTTATACAGGTTTAGAGCTTCAAGTGCTCGACGACACTGCTCCTAAGTATAAAGATCTAAAACCTCATCAATTTCACGGTGGCATCTATTTCTTCAAGGCTGCTAAGAAAGGTCATCTCAAACCAGTCGGTGAATGGAACAAAGAAACGATCACTGTCAGCGGTAATCATGTCAAAATAGAGCTTAATGGCGTAGTCATCAACGAAGGTAACCTAGATGAGCTACAGAAGCAGAACGCCAAGCACACTGGTGTAAAGCGCCGCTCAGGTCACATCACATTCTGTGGACATGGTGATGCAGTCGCATACAGAAATATCTCTATCAAGGAAATCAACCTGCCGAAAGTAGACCTTACAGGCTTTACTTCTCTCTATAATGGTAAAGACCTCAGTGGATGGAAACAAGACCCTGGACATATCGGTCACTGGCAGCCTCGTGGTGAGAGCCTTTTCTACGATAGTAAATCAACCGCTAAGGAAAAGAACCTCTGGACTGAAAAGAGCTACAAAGATTTCACTCTAGCAGTGGACTGGCGCTGGGCTGGTCACGCTACTAGAAGACTAGACAGACCATTCCTAGACCCGAAGACTGGCGGAACCATGCTAGACAAAGATGGCAAGCCAATGACTAAGAACGTGATCGAACTCGATAGTGGAATTTACCTTCGTGGCAACAACCGTTCACAAGTAAACCTCTGGAACTGGCCATGTGGATCAGGCGAAGTCTACGGCTACAGAATGAATGGCAAACTATCCCAAGAAATCCGTGCGGCTCTAGTCCCTAAAGTGAATGCAGACCACCCTATCGGAGCATGGAACCGCATCATCATTACGATGAAAGGTGATCGTCTAACAGTCGTTCTTAACGGAGAAACAGTCATCGAAAACGCTCAACTCCCAGGAGTTCCAGCAGAAGGCCCTATCGCTCTTCAGCACCACGGATCAGAACTTGAATTCCGTAACATCGCTATCAAAGAGCTCAAGTAACCCCTTAAAATAACACGAGGAGAACATTCATTAAGAACACAATAGCTGTGTCAGCTCTCGGAATACCGAACATCGTAAAAGTAGCCTACCGACTCATCCCTTCCACTTGATGAGCACTCGATACTTGTCTTGAAAATGACTACACTGCTGGCACAACTAAAGAACCAACCGCTTAATGACCTATACCTCTAGAGCTACTTTTCTGCTATTCATTCTACTTGTTTCCTGCAAGCCAGAATCATCGACTGAGAATGTCGAAGTAGAAAAGACTAGCAACTCCCCTGCTCCAGCTGCTGAAAATCGCTATCATTTCTCCCAACCTGTCATGGGCACTACGTTTCAGATTACTTGTTATTCTGAGAATGAAAGCAAAGCCCGAACCGCCGCATTTGAGGCATTTCAGCTAGCCAAGGAAATAGAGCTAGTCTGCTCCGACTATACCAGTAAGAGCGAAATAAATCGCGTGCTCAATACCCCTAGATCACTCACAGTCTCTGACACATTGGCAGAAGTTCTCGGTTTTGCTCTCATCATGGCAAAAGAAACTGAGGGCGCATTCGACCCAACCATTGGCCACCATACTTACAACTGGCGCCGAGCGAAGGCCAAACAGAAACTTCCAGACCAAGAGACTACCGATAAAGCTAAATCACTCACAGGATGGCAGAAAATCTGGCTTAGCGGAGACAATGTTCTGCATCGGTCATCAGACAATCTAAGAGTAGACCTAGGAGGAATCGCCAAAGGCTACGCTGCTGACAAAATGCTAGCCCTCATCAAAAATCACGGCATCCCCTCTGCTATGATAGCCGCTGGCGGTGATGTGCGCCTAGGTGATGCCCCACCTGAATCTGATGGTTGGAAAGTCGGCATCAAGAACCTCACTACATCGACGGCTCCAGCAAACAAACTACCATACGTCATCCTAAAAAACTGTGCTATATCCACATCTGGCGACCTTCACCAGTATATTGAAATCGACGGAACTCGCTATTCTCACATCGTAAACCCAACCACAGGCTTAGGCCTAACTCGTAGAGTCTCTGCAACAGTAATTGCCCCAACCGCAATCCAGTCCGACACCCTAGCGACTGCCAGCTGCGTTTCCCAAGAATACGCCAACAAACTCCTCTCAAAAAAGACCAAGATAAAACTTCTATTAGCAGAAAAAAATAGCCAAACTAACTCAACAAATTTCCCAACAATCCACCAACAACCATGAATACTCAGACTAAAACTGCTCCAGGCATTATACCGAAACTCTCTATTATGATGTTTCTCCAATTTTTTATATGGGGAGCATGGTATGTAGCGTTATGGAATTTTTTACAATCAAAAGGCATGACAACCGCTGGCGCTGGAGGATCATACGATGCAGCAGCTTACACCGTTGCTCCAATTGCAGCTATCCTAGCTCCACTTACCTTAGGTTTAATTGCTGATCGTTTCATAAACACAGAGAAAATGCTCTCAATACTCTTTTTGTTAGGAGCAGCTCTCTTGTATTGGGCTCCTAGCCTAGCTGAAGCAGGATCGCCTACCACCCTTATGGAGCAGTTTAGTCACCCAATGATCCTCTGTCTATTGGCGTATATGCTCTGTTTTATGCCTACCCTAGGTCTTACAGCTAGTCTGTCTTTCAAACACCTAACTAACCCTGAGAAACAATTCCCCATCGTGCGAGTCATGGGGACTATTGGTTGGATAGCAGGTAACTGGGCTATGTGGGGATGTCGCTCAGCAGGTCTAGATCCTATTAAGTTTTCAGATAACTCAGCTCATATTTTCACCGCGGCAGCCATCGCATCTGCAGTTCTCGGTATCTTCTGTCTCTTCCTCCCTAAAACAGCTCCGGTATCTAAAGGTAAGAAAATCTCAATCGGAGAAGTATTTGGTATCGAGGCGTGGGGCTTACTAAAGAATAGAAACTTCTTCATCTTTGCTCTCTGTAGTTTCCTTATCTGTATACCGCTAGCTGGATACTACGCCAGAGGTGCAGGATTCGTTTCAGAGATGGGCGTCACCCTCTTTGGTTCAACTACTGGAGCTATGAGCACAGGTCAAATGTCCGAGATTCTCTTCATGATCATCATGCCTGTTTGCTTTGCTCGTTTAGGAGTAAAGTGGATGTTAACTATCGGTATGGCCGCATGGGTAGCTAGATATGGCCTATGGGGATTTGCATTCGGTCAAGAAGGCCCATTACTAACACTTCCTATTTTCATCGGAATCCTACTACACGGAATATGCTATGACTTTTTCTTCGTCACAGGTATGATTTACACTGATAAAAAGGCAACACCAGCAATCCGAAGCCAAGCTCAATCACTCATCGTAATGCTAACTCAGGGACTAGGTCTAGGTATTGGAGCTCAGCTCTTTGGACGTTGGGCTGCTAGCTGCACAACTGATGGCAAGGTAGATTTTGCTCGATTCTGGTATATCCCCGCTTTATTCGCCCTCGCTGTGCTTATTTTGTTCGTTCTCACATTCTGGGAAAAAGCAAAAGCTAAGTCAGACACAGACTCAGCTGCTTAATCTATCACTAATCTCAAATCTATAACCTTAACTAAATAACAACTATGCCTACTATACTTTGCGTTGGCGCAGGAAACATGGGTCGCTCTCATGCTCTTGCTTACCACAACATCCCTGAATTTGATATCGCCGGAATCGTAACTCGCTCAGCGGGATCTCGTGAGAAGCTCAATGAAGAACTCGGAGGCGGCTACGACCTCTTCGATGATTTCTATAAAGCTCTCGAAGAAACTAAGCCAGACGCCGTTTCTATCTCTACCTATCCAGACACTCACGCTCCATTCGCTAAAGCAGCATTCGCCGCTGGCTGTGATGTGTTCATTGAGAAACCACTCGCTGAAACTGTCGAAGAGGCTGAGGAAATCGTAGAATCAGCGAAGCAACACGGCAAAAAACTCGTGATTGGCTACATTCTCCGTCACCACCCATCTTGGCAGAAATTCATCGAAATGTCACATGAGCTAGGTAAGCCACTCGTGATGCGAATGAACCTAAACCAGCAATCATCTGGCGACATGTGGAACACCCACATGAACCTCATGTCCTCTATCTCACCGATCGTTGACTGTGGCGTCCACTACGTAGACGTGATGTGCCAGATGACTCGCTCTAAGCCAATCCGCGTTGCAGGTCTCGGTGCTCGTCTTTCTGACGAACTACCTGAAGATAAGATCAACTACGGCCACCTCCAAGTCACCTTCGAGGACGGATCAGTAGGTTGGTATGAAGCTGGCTGGGGACCAATGATGTCTGAGACAGCATTCTTCGTAAAAGACGTGGTCGGTCCAAAAGGCTGTGTCACTATCGAAGCGAAAGATGCTGGAGCTGAAGGCCAGTCAGATAATGTCGATGCCCACACCAAGACAAACACTCTCCGCAGACACTTCTCTGAGCTCGATGAAAACAACCAGTTCGTCAAAAAGGATGAATGGGTAGAAACTGGTGATGAGCCAGACCACGATGGCCTCTGCCACCGTGAACAAGAGTTCTTCCTCAAGGCTATCCAAGATGACGAAGACTTGACTGACCACATGGAAGATGCGATTAATTCAATGAAGATAGTTGCAGCTGCCGATAAATCATTTAGAACAGGTGAAATCGTCAACCTGTAATAAATGACTTACAACCAGAACAATATGAAACTCTATAAATCAATCACACTCGCTCTCATAGGAGCATTTGCGGCACTTTCACTCAGCTCATGTAATGCGCCTATCGTGAACCGCACACTAGGTATACCAGGACAGATTGTTCAGAGCGTTGTCGGACCAATACTAGGCCGATAAACTACCTTACAGATCAATTTTAATGCCTAACAAGATTAGTTCTTGTTAGGCATTTTCTTTGGTTGATTCTTGTGGCTAATGTGTCATTCTGTCGCAACGCCAACACTCAATGAAGGACGGATTTCTCGATAAACTAATTACAAGGCTGGACCGCTTTTCACCAAGCGAGGTGCAGAATCTTGTGTCTCGACTAGTCAGAGAAAAAGGCTTCATGGAAAGTGTTTTCGAGTCACTTCGTGAGGGCGTTCTCATTTTAGCACCCGAGGGAGCGATTACCTTTGTAAACCAAGCCTGCCACAAGCTGCTAGGACTCGATACAAGCAAAAGTATTGGCCAAAAAGTGACCAGTGTTATCCGTGGGCTAGACTGGGAGAGTCTAGCTCATCCTGACCGAGTCGTCACTCGTGACATGGAGGTCTTTTACCCAGAGAACCGATTTCTCAATTTCTACCTAGCCCCGATCAATGGACAAGTGGGAGACCAAGAAGAGCATCTAGGTTATGTGATGTTGATCCATGATGTCACAGACTCTAAACGTGAGCGTGAAGAAACAATCGAGAGTGAGCAGCTAAATGCTCTGACATTTCTAGCCGCAGGTGTTGCTCATGAGATTGGCAACCCACTCAACTCGCTCGATATTCACCTTCAGCTAATGAAGCGCAAGATCAGCAAACTAGACGAACTAGAGGACGACAATAAGGAAAATCTAGAAGGCCTCTTAGCTACAGCTCAGCAGGAAATCCGTAGACTAGACAACATTCTCAAGCAATTCCTCCATGCGATACGTCCTCAGCCGATGCATCGAGAAAAGGCTCAACTCCATCTCATCTTAAAGACAACCCTAGAAACTCTAGCAGCAGAGCTAGCGGAACGCAACATTCAGGTTTCCCTGAATCTTGCCGATAATCTACCCCTGCTAGATTTAGATAAAGATCAGGTTCAGCAAGCTCTCTACAACATTCTAAGAAATGCTGCTCAGGCAGTGCCAGCTGATGGTGGAGAACTCCAAATTAGCACTCGATACACTGATCACGAAATTATTACTAGTATCAGTGATAATGGCTCAGGCATTTCACCCGAGCAGATGGGAGCTCTATTTGAACCTTATCAAACGACTAAAGAGTCCGGCACCGGCTTAGGCTTGCTCATTGTCAGAAGAATCGTCCGTGAACATGGTGGAGAGATAGAGATCGATAGTGAGGAAGGCAAAGGAACAACTGTGAAACTGTATTTCCCAAGATTTGAGAAGCATGTGAGACTACTGGAAGAAAACAGTCAGGACAAACCACCAATCGATATAGAATTAAGCTGATGACAGATGCAACGGTATTAATAGTGGATGATGAAAAGCCCACACGTGACGGACTCAGACTCGCTCTCGAAGATGAGTTCGATTGCTATGTGGCCTCAAACATCGCTGAAGCACTGAACATCCTGAGATCTGAAAAAGTGGATGTCATGCTGACTGATTTACGCATGGGTGCAGATAATGGAATGGATTTGCTAGAGAAGGCTCTCGCATTACCAAGTCCACCTATCGCCATCATGATGACAGCTTATGGAAGCGTCGATACAGCAGTCGAGGCGATGCATCGTGGAGCCTGGCACTTTGTCACCAAGCCATTAAATCTCGATGAAGTGGAGCTGATGATCAAGCGTGCTCTGAAAAGCAAGATCACGGAGAAGAAAAACATCGTTTTAGAAAAGGAAAATCAAGAGCTCAGACAACAACGAGGCAAACCGAATCATGGTCTAGATCGACTGATCGGTAGCTCCCCTGCTATGGCGCAAATTCACAGCATGATCACACAAATCGCCCCTACCAAGGCGACTGTGCTGATAGAAGGAGAAAGTGGAACAGGTAAAGAGCTGGTGGCAGGAGCTATTCACTCTCTGAGTGGACGTCCTCATAACAAACTCGTCACCATTAACTGCGCAGCCCTATCACCACAGCTACTTGAAAGTGAGTTATTTGGACACGAAAAAGGCGCATTCACTGGAGCTACCCAGAGGCGGATCGGACGATTTGAACAAGCTGACGGAGGAACTCTATTTTTAGATGAAATCGGAGAAATCGATCAAGCGACCCAAGTCAAACTGCTTCGAGCATTGAGTGAAAAGACCATTGAGCGAGTAGGTTCTAACACAGTAGTAAAAATCGATGTCCGAGTAGTCACTGCTACTAATAAAAACCTCCGCAAGATGGTCGCCAAAGGTGGATTCCGAGAAGACCTCTTCTTCAGACTCAATGTGGTTCAAATAAACATGCCTCCACTGCGAGACCGAAAAGAAGATATCATCCTCTTAGCCAATGCATTCCTAAAAGAATTTGCTACTGAAAATAATAGGGAAACAAAGCCACTAACGGATGACGCAGCTGCACTCATCCAAAACTACGACTGGCCAGGCAATGTCAGAGAGCTACGAACCGCTATAGAACATGGTGTTGTAATGAGTAACAAATCTGTCATCGACTCCATTCATTTACCTCAATTCCTCAAAGAGCTTGCAGATATTAGTCCAAATACTGAAATAGTTTCTAGTGAAGCGAAAAACACGCTTGCCCAAACGCCTAATTTAAACTTGAGTGCGCTTGAGCAAGACACAATACTCAAAGCACTTCAGCATACTAAAAATAATAAAACAGTAGCTGCTGAGCTTCTGGGTATAAGCAGAAGAACCCTGCAAAGAAAAATCAAAGAAATAGACCAAGAAAAAATGTAATTGGCTCCACCATTTACAAACCCAAAAAATCTCTTAATACAACCATGGCCAGCAACTCTATCTCAATCGAACCGAAGTCTTTTATAAGAAGAATCTTGTTCTTCACCATTCTCATCGGCATCGCTATCGTCTATATCGGATTCACATTTAGGGGCTTAACATCTCCTTTCGGCATGGACCAAGCGCAGATCGGCAGAGAAGTCGCTCGTGGCCATAACCTTACTACTAAAAGCATCCGACCGCTAGCAATTCACCAGCTACAGGATAGAGAAGTAGCATTTAGTTTGAACAGCTTCCATGACACGACTCATGCGCCTCTCAATATTTTATTCTATGCCGGTGCTATTAAAATCTTCGGTGGCGATGTAGAGGCTAACAACAAGATGTCGGCTAACCAGAATGTCTTCTACCTTGACCGAGTCATAGCGGGAACATGCGCCCTATTTTTCATCATCGCTATTGGTATTAACTACTTATTGGTCACTCGAATCTTCGATGCCAAAATCGGTGCAATCGTAGCAATACTCATGATGCTTAGTCAGAGTATGTGGAATTACACACTCTCTGGCCTACCTCAAATGCTCATGCTCTGTATATTCTCAGGAGCGTGTTATCTGATTTGGAAAGCGATAGAGAACCAGAATGCAGAGCGCTCAGCTGTGGCTCCAGTAATCTTGGCAGGCTTTCTGTTCGGCCTATTAGCCTTAGCTCACTGGCTCACACTCTGGATCTTTGTAGGTTTCTTAGTGTTTGCAATCATTCATTTCCGCCCACGTGGAATCATCGCCATTTTCCTAGTTGTAACAGTGCTATTCTTCATCGCTGGACCTCTGATCTTCAACGCGAACAATAGTGATGGAGCTCTAGGAACTGCGTTCTACTTCGTCCAAGGAAAGACAGGTATTGACCAGGACAACATGTTCCGCACCCTTGAAGAGCCAGTATTCAATATGAACGGAATCATCCTCAACATTGTTCAAACTACATTCCTTCAGACAAATGAGATTCACAGACACCTAGGAGGCTTCGTGCTTGCAACTGCGTTCTTCCTTTCACTAATGCACCCATTCAAGCGCAGCACTATCTGTAGCTATCGTTGGTGTATTTTCTCAATGTGGGGCTTTGCCGCTTTTGGAATGTCTGTCTACGGCATTAGCAATAGCCCAATTGACCCGAATCAGATGCATATTCTGTTCATGCCTCTAATGTCAGCTTTCGCATTAGCTCTCATCAGTATCCTATGGGCTCGTATCCCACTTAGCCAATATGAAGGAGTCGCTAAGAACCTCCCATTCATCATCATTATCATTATCACTGCTAGCCCTATCACCATCAATTTCATTAACGAGGTCAGAAATTCTCAATATAGAAATACAGTCCCAGGCTACAATGCTAATAACAATAACCGACTTCTAACTGACGAGGTCAAACCCAATGACATCGTATTCTCAGATCAGCCATGGGCTGTAGCATGGTATGCTGATAGAGTTGCGATCTGGACTCCTAAAGATTCTGAAAGCATGACCAAGATTATGGACATCGCTAAACAGACAAACGGCAATATCATTGGTCTTCACAGAACCCCATTCCTCGGTCAAATCTCAGGAAATGCTGATGTCATTGTGGATAAAAACTTCCCTAATTTCATTCCACTCATGACTCCTAACTCTAAAAGAGCATCGGGCTTCGTTCTATTTTCTAAAAATAAACCTAGTGCTAACTAAAAGCGATGCCTAGTAAAACTAAGAAAGCTACAACCAGTTTCGAAGAATCTATTCAGGAACTAGAAGAAATAGTCACTTCAATGGAAGAAGAACAACTTCCCCTTGAAGAACTGATTTCTCACTACGAACGCGGAGCACAATTACATAAACAGTGTGAAGTCTTCCTAAATTCTGCTAAACAGAGACTAGAGACTATCGCTCACCAAAATACTGAAGACGAATTAAAGTCTGACCCGACTCCTTCAAAATCCAAGGACGCCACAAGCACACCAAATAAAAATCTCGATGATGAAATCCGACTCTTCTGAACTGCCTCGTCTACTTAAGACGATCAAATCACCTGCTGACCTTAAAAAGCTAAATCGCTCTGACCTTCCACTTCTTGCGGAAGAAATCAGAGAAGTGCTCATTTCTCGACTCTCCGTCACAGGTGGTCACTTGGGGCCAAACCTTGGTGTTGTTGAGCTTTCTATCGCGATGCACTACGTGTTCGATAGCCCTGCTGACAAATTCACCTTCGACGTGTCTCACCAAGGCTACGTCCACAAAATGCTCACAGGTAGAGCTGAAGAAATCCACACGATCAGAACCTATGAAGGACTGAATGGATTCCTCCTACGCACTGAGTCCGAGCACGACAGCTATGGTGCTGGCCATGCAGGAACTGCTCTTTCATCAGCTCTAGGAATGGCATCTGCTAGGGATTTAGTCGGAGGAGACAATCACGTAATCGCCTTTGCTGGTGATGCCGCATTCACCTGTGGACCTACACTTGAAGCTCTAAATAACATTTCAGAAACTACCAAAAAATTCATCATTGTTCTTAATGATAACGAATGGTCGATCGACAAGAATGTAGGAGCTATCCCAAGATACTTCAACAACCTTCAAACTAGCACTACTTATTCAGCGGTGCGTAAGAAAACTGCTGATCTCGTAGAGAAAATTGCCGGATCTGGTATCCGTAAGCTAGCTCACAAAGTCGAGCTAGGTGCTAAGAATCTCTTTTCGGAGAACATCCTGTTTGAAAACTTCGGCATTCGTTACTATGGACCAGTTAAGGGACATGATGTGAATTCACTGATTGACACATTCGAATATCTCAAGGAACAAGACGAGCCTGTCATCCTCCATGCTATCACTGAAAAGGGTAAAGGCTACGTTCCAGCTCTCGACAACCCAGGCAAGTTCCACGGTCTAGGGCCTTACAAGAAAGAAGACGGATCTACCGCTTCAGCTAGCCTTCCTACTTTCTCAGAAATCTTCGGTAGAACCCTTACCGACATTGCTAAAAAGGATAAGAAAGTCACTGCCATCACTGCGGCAATGCCTGGCGGCACTAAATTAGACATTTTCAAAGAAGAACTCAACGAGCGCTACTTCGACGTAGGAATTGCAGAAGAGCATGCTGCGCTATTTGCCTGTGGTCATGCTTGTGAAGGCCTCAAGCCATTCCTCACGATTTACTCTACCTTCATGCAGAGAGCTTACGACATGATCATTCATGACATCGCTCTGCAGAATCTCCCGGTTCGTTTGTGTATGGATCGTGCTGGTCTCAGCGGCGATGATGGCCCTACGCACCACGGATTATTCGATATCGGATACCTTCGTCACATTCCAGACCTCATTCACATGCAGCCAAAGGATGAAGACGAATTTGTAGACATGATTCACACAATGGCAGCCTATGATGACGGCCCTACCTGTATCCGCTACCCACGTGGAGCTGGTGTCGGAGCTAAACCTAAGGCTACTCCAGAAATTCTTACTATCGGTGAAGCTGAGCTTCTCCAAGAAGGAACTGATGTCTGCCTAATCGGACTCGGTCATTTCTTCGAGATCGCGGTAGAGACCAAAGACGCTCTAGAAGCTCAAGGCTATTCTGTAACACTCATCAACCCACGCTGGATCAAGCCGCTTGATGCGAATATGATCAAGAAATACGCGGCGCAATCTAAAGTTGTCTGCACCTTCGAAGATCATGTCATCCTGCACGGATTTGGAGCTAGCGTTATAGAGCTACTTCACACCTCTGCTATCTACAAGCCAGTCGAGAGAATTGCTTGGCCAGATGAGTTCGTAGAACACGGAAAAGTGCCTACACTCAGAGAAAAGCACGGCATCTCTACAGAAAATGCAGTCAAGCTGATTAGCAAGCACCTCTAATATCATTCTATGGACGAACCGCTCTACGACAAAACATCACAGCAGGCTCAAGATAACAATTACGAGCACTCGCTTCGTCCACCTGCATTCAGTGAATTCCACGGTCAGGATAAGATAAAAGAACGCCTCATCCTCATGGTAGAGGCGGCTCAGCAGAGAGACGATGTCCTAGAGCACATCCTCCTCTCTGGCCCTCCGGGACTCGGTAAAACTACTCTAGCCAATATCGTCGCTGGAGCAACTGGAACTCAACTTCACACCACATCCGGACCTCAGATTGAAAAAGCGGGAGACCTAGCTGGCATCCTCACTAATGTCCAAAAAGGTGATATCCTCTTCATCGATGAAATTCACAGACTTCATCCAGCCATCGAAGAATACCTCTACCCTGCAATGGAAGATTTTCGACTCGATATCATCATCGACTCAGGACCAGCAGCTAGATCCATTCAGCTAAATCTACCTAAGTTCACACTCGTAGGCGCCACGACGAGAGCGGGAATGCTCACCTCTCCCCTACGCTCAAGATTCGGCTTAATAAACAGACTCGACTACTACTCACGTGATGAACTTGCTGTGATCCTAGAACGATCAGCCGGTCTGTTAGACATAGAAATCACTGTCGATGGAGCTCTCGAAGTAGCATCCAGATCACGTGGAACTCCACGTATCGCCAACAATCTACTGCGCTGGGTGCGTGACTACGCTCAAGTAAAAGCTGATGGAAAGATCAACGCAGAAATAGCCAATAGCGCACTAGCGATGATTGAAATTGATGCAGATGGTCTTGATGAGATGGACACCCGCATCCTTGAAGCTGTCATTTACAAGTTCAACGGCGGCCCAGTAGGGCTATCATCAGTAGCTGTCGCTGTCGGTGAAGATGCCTCCACTTTAGAAGAGGTGCATGAGCCATTCCTCATTATGCAAGGATTCCTCAAGCGCACTCCAAGAGGTCGAGTAGCACTACCTTCTGCTTACACTAAAATTGGAGCCACACCTTCACAGAATCCCGACGAACTATTCTAGTCTAGAAAATACATTGTCACTCTATCTATCTTGTCTATAGTTGTTAGATGTAGATTATGAGTGTTCGATTTGTCATAGAGAAACAGATTTCAGCCAGAAAAAGTGCTGATGCTTTTGTCGCACTCGACACTCAGACAAATACAAAAGTAAGGATACTGCGTATTCACTCACCTCTAACAGGAGTTCAACTATGCACGATAGAAGACGCAGTCCTCGTCACGAAACATCAGCTCAGTAACATCCAGAGTGACTATGTGCTCAATATAGTCGACACTGGTATTGATGAAAATGGAGCCTGGATAGTCACCCCTCTTCTTGGTAGCCAACAACTCACTACAGCACTCGAATTACCTTTAGCTCCTGATGAACTCCATTCGTTAGCCACACAATTCCTACAAGGTATTCAACGCATCCATGAAAAGAACATGGTTCACGGAGCTCTCTCGATCAACTCACTAGAAGTCATCGTCAATGAAGACTCCCGTAATCACTACATCATAACGGATCTAGGAATGCGCCAGCTTCTCATCCTAGCACAAAACGAACAAGCTCTAGAATCACTGCCCAGTGATCTCCCCACATTAGCTCCTGAACTATTTCAAGATCGCGAAGCCACACCACAGACAGACCTCTACATGGCTGGGCAGATCTTCTACTACCTCTTAGCTGGAGGCCACCCCATGGTAGGTCTCAGCACTAGCGAGGCACTCAACAAACATGTCACTCACGAGCTACCATTACTCAACACAATCAACCTAGAGATCTCTAACAGAATAGCAAAATGGGTAGACTCCCTCATCCAAGCGGCTCCAGAAAAAAGACCACTTTCTGCACTAGCAGCCCTGCATGACTTAGAAGAAATTTCCAAAACCCCGATTCATCAACAAGCCAAGAAGAAAGTATCTACTTCTACATCATCTAACAAAAAAACATTCCCGCTCATAGTCTGCGCCCTTCTCTTACTTAGCTTAGGCTGTGTAGCTTATTATCTATTCTCAGGGAACGACTCAACGCCTTTAGAAAACCAGACAGTAAAAGGCATAACTATTAGCCCTCACCTCCAAGGCTCCGTAGAAGGTGGAACCCTACGATCGACCACTAAGTTCTGCTCTATAGGAAGCAACAATTCGTCTAAGAAAGAAGCTTGGGGAACTAAGAAATCTAACAATGCGCTTGGCCCTGATCTAGGTTCTACCTGGAGAGCATTCCTCGTTTATAAAATATCAGACATAATCAGTAAGGACTCTGATGACGATATAACGAACATCAGTGATCTCACAGAAATAGAGCTAAAGCTCACACTTAAAGCTGATCCGATAAAATACGGCAGAAAAACTAGAACTGAATTCGCTCCCCTCCTCCACTACGCAGGCAACTATTCCAAAACAACTTTCCAAGAACGCAGGGACGCAACTAGATCAGTCACAATTCCACTACTCAAACCTAGTCCTGACTCAACCAATGGAAGCTACACCTTCATATTACCAAAAATGGATCTTTCTAAGCTATCACCAAACGATTATCTATTCTTTGTCCTCATCGCGAACCATCCTGCTCGCAAGGATGAGTCCATGACATTTCTCCCATCAGAGACTAAGTTAGAAATTATAAAACGATAAACCATTTCACATGCCTCACATCCTCATCGTAGAAGACGAAAACTCCATCGCAGAGACTATCATCTATGCGCTAGAAACTGAACATTTCCATACCACTCATGTTACCACTGGTGCAGAAGCTATCGCTAAGCATGATTCTCACCGTATCGATCTCATCGTCTTAGATATAGGCCTACCAGACACCACAGGTTTCGAAGTCTGCCGTGAAATCCGTTCTTCTAACTCTACTCCTATTCTTTTCCTGACTGCTAGAGATTCAGAAATCGATCGTGTATTAGGACTCGAATTCGGAGCTGATGACTACGTCACCAAGCCCTTCAGCCCACGTGAACTAGTAGCTCGCATCAAAGCTATTTTGCGCAGGACATCACCACCAAAATCTGAAGCTCAATCTAACAATTCTACCAAAGCCCTCAGCGTGGACAAAAATGCAATGAAAGTTACCTGCTACGGCAATCCCCTAGACCTGACTGCTCACGAATACAAACTGCTCTCCACATTCATCTCCCAACCTGGACGCACCTTCACACGTGAGCAGTTGTTAGAACACGCTTGGGATGATCCAGGATCAGCTATGGATCGCACCGTGGATGCTCACATCAAATCTCTCCGAGCTAAGCTCAACGCTAGCTCACCACACTGCTCAGAAGTCATCCAAACTCGCAGAGGACTAGGCTACTGTTATCAACCTCCCATCTGCTAAAAAAGTCTCGTGCGCCTTACTCGTCTCATCGTTCTCGTCATGGCCCTTGTCACCAGCATTGGCTTTTTCATGCTGTATCATTACCTTACCGTCGATCTAGAAAATCAGACATTTCAAGCTACCGAAGAATCACTCGTCGACACTGCTCACCTCCTCGCTGGGGTCGTCGAAGCCGATATCTCTGAGGGTGAAATCCAGCTCGAATCATTGATCGAATCACTTAGTGCAGCTCACAGTAGAAAATTCGAAGCGCAAATTTTCAAGCTACGCAAGAACAGAATAGGCATCCATGTCTACATCACTGACAAGACAGGAACTGTAATTTACGACTCCAATAACGGCCAACACCTTGGCTCAGATATGTCGAAATACAATGATGTCCTGCTCGCTCTACAAGACCGCTACGCTGCTCGCTCCAGTAGACTCGACGAGAATAACCCGAACAGCTCCGTCTTCTACATCGGTGTTCCACTCAAGTCTGACAGCGAAATCATAGGATCTCTAACAGTTTATAAACGTCAGTCAGATGTCCGAGCCTTCATCACCTCCAGAAAAAGCTGGATCTCACTCTCAGTAACCATGATCGCTCTCGGCATCATCGTCTTCACCATTGCTGTATTCACATGGATCTTCCGCCCTATCGGCAAACTCACCACCTATGCTATTGCTATGACTAGAGGCGAGCGACCAGAGCTACCGAAACTAGGTAGAGGCAGAGAAGTCAACACTCTAGGACGAGCCCTCAAGGACATGCGTGAATCCTTAGATGGTAAATCCTACGTAGAAAATTACACCCAGATCCTGACTCACGAACTAAAGTCACCATTAGCAGCCATCCGTGCTTCTTCCGAGCTGCTTCAGGAAGACATGCCTACTCAGCAACGAGAAAAATTCCTCTCTAACATCAGCCATGAAGTAGCCAGATCTCAGAGACTCATCGATGGACTATTAAAACTATCGCACTTAGAAGCACAACCTCAGCTCAGCATCAAAAAACTCATCAATCCCCATGAGCTAGCAGAACACCTCAAACAAACCCACAGCCACAGACTAGCGCCTAAAAACATCGATTTTAAAATCACGATCGATAAAGAGATCCAATTCTCAGGCGACCCCGATTTGCTAGATGCAGCGCTCTCAAATCTACTTGAAAATTCGATTCACTTTTCACCAGAGGACTCCACCATCGAACTAGCGATAAGAAAAGATCTCGATCAAACAATCATCACCCTCACTGATCAAGGTAGCGGAATCCCAGACTACGCCCTCGGACGCGTCTTCGATCGTTTCTACTCACTCAGTAAACCTTCATCTTCCCAAAAGTCTAGTGGCCTAGGGCTAGCCTTTGTTAAAGAAATCATCAACCTCCATCACGGAACTATTACATTAGAGAACCTTCCGGATCAGGGCACTATTGCTACTATTACTCTTTAAATAGAAAGAAAGTCGGCCTTCATTAAGCTTACGCTCAAGTCAGACTGACCTTCTTTGCAACACACCTAATGAAACTAATTAAACGTTAGGCTAAACTATGATATTCTGAAGACAATGTCTTCTGTAGATAGATACTTTTCTATTACTCAGCTTCTTTCAGTTTATTCACTAATTTGATAAATTCTCCTCTGTAGCCTTTACCGTCAGCGCCCTTTCCAGCCTCGGCCAGTTTGGATACCAACTGTAAATTACCATTTCCTCGGTAGTCACTTTCTCTTACTACCATCCCGAACAATGCAACAGATGAAGCAAACTTGAAATCCCCATCAACAGCATCCCAAGGAGTAACAACATCTTCTACTGGCTTTGAGAAATAGGTGCTTTCATCTAGCATTTTTTGATCTGGGCGCTTGTAGGCAAGTTTAACAAAGAGAAGCTCATTCTTATTCTCAGCCGTATGCTCAGCCTCTTCAGTTTCTTTCTCAGGAACATTCTTTTTATACCTGAGCTCATCTAGTTTCGCTTTATCCAACGCTTTCCCTGGCACTACCTCATAGAAGGCTGTCACCGTGTGACCTGCTCCTATTTCTCCAGCATCTGCTGTCTTATCCAGAAAGGCTGAGTTAGGAAGCATTCTATTACTGTAGCCGATGAGTCTGTATTCTTTAACTCTAGCAGGGTTAAACTCTAGCTGAATTTTCACATCCTTCGCTATTGTCACAATCGTGCCCATCATGTCTTCTAACAGAACCTTTCGTCCCTCCTTAATCGTATCGATGTAACTGTAGTTTCCATTTCCGTTATTGGTAATCGATTCCAACATTCGATCATTCATATTACCTCTTCCGAAACCTAGAACTGATAGATAGACTCCATCTTTAGCTTTGTTTTTCACTAGTTCAGTAAGAGCTTTATCACTCGACACCCCGACATTGAAGTCTCCATCAGTAGCTAAGATCACTCGATTCACTCCATCTTTGATGAATTCTTCCTTGGCTACCTTATAAGCTAATTTGATCCCTTGACCACCAGCTGTAGAACCACCAGCACTGAGACGACTAAGAGCATTCATAATTTTCCCCCTACCCGCATCGGTCACAGGAGTGGCTGGTAAAGCTAAACCAGAAGCCCCCGCATACACCACGATACTCACTGAGTCCTTAGCATTCAGTTCCTCTAACAGATACTTCATACTCTCTCGTAGTAGAGGTAGTTTCTTAGAGCTGTTCATCGACCCCGAAACATCTAACAAAAATACTAGATTAGTAGCTGGGCGTTCCTCCCTGATAATATCTTTACCTTTCAGAGCGACACGAACTAGCTTATGATCCTTATTCCATGGACAGACAGTCACATCACTATGGATAGCAAATGGATGTTTTCCTTCAGGCTGAGCGTATTGATAATCAAAATAGTTCACTAATTCCTCAATCCTAACTGAGTCTTTAGGAATAGGTCTCCCAGACGTTATCAGGTTCCTCACATTAGCGTAAGAAGCAGTGTCTACATCCACAGCGAAGGTAGAACGCTTAGACTCCTTATCCACAGGAGAGACAAAACTGTTTTCGACCAACTGACCATAGCGTTCAGTATTCTTATCTACTGGGGGCATGTATTCTTTCCTACGTGGAATCATATCAAGATTCTTACTTAGTCCACTCCCTGCACTTCTAGCTTTAGATTTTTTAGGAGTAGCCGATGGAACACCAAAAGCAGAACCACCGCCGCCTCCAACACCCCAACCTTCACCAAAGTCATCTCCATCGCCAAACTCTAGGCTTGGTTGAGTCACCCTAACCTTTGGAGTAGGAGAACCTAAAGGTGATGGAGAATTAGCAGCAATTATTTTAGCCTTTGCTCCAGATGGAGCATTAGCTTTTTTCTCTAATTCATTTGCTATTTCAGACTTCTTGGCCACACCTTCATTCATCTCCAACTCAGCCTTGACTCCTGGAGCAGACTCACGATCCATAAAATCACTCTGCTGATCTATCTGGGAAGAAGCCGCTGCATTTTCCAGAGCTATATGCTTCGACTGCGGAGAGGCAAACTGCTGATAACTCACCACAGCAATCCCTCCGATAGCAACACAAGCAGCAAGAGCAGTCAGTTTATGACCAACTCCCCATTTACTAGAACCTCTGACAATCACCTCTCCCCCAGCACCCTGCTTAGCATCTATTCTCTGCTCTAGTTCCTTAAGAAACTCCTCATCATGTTGTCCTTCTTTTTTCATTTTTGCATGCTCCTTTAATAAGCTGTCTAATAATTGTTCATCATTTTTCATATCATTTACCCTTTCTAAAATTGTTCCTTACTTGCTAACACATTCTTTCAGCTGAGACCTCGCTCGCTCTAGTCGTTTACGTAAAGACGCTCCTGAAATCTTTAATTCGGTAGCCGACTCCTCAGTATTAGAACCATCGTAGTAAAAACTACGCACCGCACCTGCCAAGCTCTCAGGAAGTTTAGACAAGCAGTTCTCCAGCTTAATAAATATACTAGGCCCCCCATCTTGCCGCTCTGCTTGCCATTCTCGCATCTGCCCCTCTATAGAATCTAACATTTCATCTTCCATAGGAACTAGTCGTTTGTTTTTACGTAGCGACTCTCGCCACTTGTTTCTTACAATTCCTCTCATCCACGATGGAAAATCCCTCGTCACATCAAATTTATCCTTATTAGCCCAGGCCACCACGAAGCTATCTTGAACTATATCTCTGGAGAGCGTGTCCTCCTTAGTTATGGCTCGAGCATAAGCAAGCAGGTCACGATGGTGCTCTCTCGCTAATTCAGAAAATTTAATCCGATCTATCATTTCTTGATTTTGCACAACTTTTGTCATCATTCACCTATAATTGATAAACTCCCTCACATTTGTGACATCTAATTTTTTTAGTGAGCTGTTTAACCTGAAATACACCTCAAAAAACAACAGAGCTAATCACTCTGATAACTAGAATTCATAATCTTGTATTCAAAGTAGTGAAATCCAGAACCATAATCACTTAGATCTATCGATAGATGTGTTTGAAGCGTGTTTGTTAGCTATCAACATAGCCAAATCTTATTAAGAATAATTATCATTCAAAAAAAACAGCTATAAAATATGTAATGTTTTATGATAATTAAGATACATTGATTTTAAATAAAACTTAACTAATTAGATCTAATCCTATGTATAGGGACATAATATGTCGAAAAATTTAATAATTATGCTAAATACGTATAAATTGAATTTCAAAACAATTTAAGTGTAATATAAAAAAAAGTTGACAATCTATCCATCATATATAATATCCAAAAAATACAATTCATAGTTAGCAACCCCCTATTCCTAGAACATAAATCCCACTAACCTCCCCAACCAAACGCCCATAATCATGAATACTTTACCCCTATTAAAAGCTGGATCCTTCATCGCTTTAAGTTCTGTAGTATCAGCACAAAGCCTCTTCGTAGAGGATCCTAATGAAGATACTGAAAGCTCCCTACCCCTCAGATATACAGCCTCGGTAGGCGTAGGTTACAACGATCACTTTACTTCAAACAGCTCTAGAGCAGCGACGAATTCAGCATACATCAATGCTTCATTAGGCGCAGACTACGCTACCTACACTCCAAGAACATCATGGAACGTAGGAGCTTCATTAACTGCCAACAAATACTTAGATGATTCAAGCGGTGATGGAGTTTATTACAACGGAAGACTAAATTTCAACTTGAACCATAGACTTAGCGAAAGAACTCGTTACGTTAACTCAACTTACTTTAACTACGGTATTGAGCCAAATTACTCCTATTCATTTGCTCCTAACAGAACTCCTTCAGAGCATCTATACTATGTAACTGATCACGCAATTGGTCATCGTTGGACAGCTCGTCTTGCTACATATACAGGTGTAAAAGTATCAGGCGTAAACTACCGTGGAAGCATTGATGCAGGTAACGACAGACTAACATACGGAGTGTATAATAATTTCCGATATTCTGTCTCACCTCAGTCAGTTCTAACTGCAGACTTCGCCTACAACAAGAACGAAGCAAGTGGTTCATCTAGTGATTCAACAGGCATCACAGCGGCCATCGGCTTAGAACACAAGCTCTCTCGTTCTAGCTACTTTACAGGACGCGTAGGAACTACTTACCGTGATGTTGATGACGGCAGATCTGGTTACTATAACCCTTACGTAAACTTAGCTCTTACTAACAGAATAAATAACAATCTAACTGTAAAGACTTACGCTAGATACGGAATCGAAAACTACGGAACGAGCCAAGGTGTTAACACATATGACACTAACCAATCTCTCAGAATTGGAGCTAGCGCTACATACATGGTTTCTCCAAAACTTAGTCTAAATGCAGGAGTTAACTACATTAGAACAGATTTCTCTGATGGTCGTAATGCTTCAACTGGAAGCGCAGTATCTGGATATGACCAATCACTAATTAATCCATACGTAGGCTTTACTTATAAACTTAAGGAAAATGTATCCATCAACGGATCATACTACTACACCAAGAGTGACTCATCTATCACTAGTTCATTCTCTGACTATGAGAGAAACAGACTACAACTCGGTGTAAGCACCACATTTTAATCGCACAAGCTACATTCCCTATTTTCCCCATTGAACACAAAGGAGGTCGCCCGAAAGGACGATCTCCTTTTTCTTGTCTATAAAGCTAGCTACAGTGAGCATGACAGCCTTGCAGCACGATTCATTAGCCATATCACTTGACTTGTGCGAATTTATCACGCTATGCATCAAGCGCATTGAGAAATGCATATTGCTACAGCAAAAGCATAGAGCTCTAGTAATCACAAAACACTAAATTATCATGGCAAAAAAAACAGCAAAGAAGACCGCTACTAAAACAGCTAAAAAAGCAGTTAAAAAGGTAGCGAAGAAAGCAGCTAAGAAGACAGTCAAAAAAGCAGCTAAGAAAGTTGCTAAAAAGGCAGCTAAGAAAGCAGCTAAAAAAACTTTGAAGACAACAAAGAGCGCACAAGATTTCAACCAACTCGAGATAGCAACAGAAGCATACTACGTCTATCAAGAGAGAATGGCATCTAACACACCAGGCTCAGAAGCTGGTGACTGGGCTACTGCTATCCAAAGGCTCATCTCTGCTAGCTAACAATCAGATATCATCTGATACAAACACTTAACTAAATACCCATGTGAGAGAAACTCTCACATGGGTATTTTTTGTTAGAACTTTTTACTCACCAACATCAATGAGGATATCTCTAGCCTTAGCTCCATCAGCAGGCCCTATGATCCCTCTATCCTCTAGGATATCCATCATTCTAGCTGCCCTAGTGTATCCCAGTCTTAGTCTACGCTGTAGTAGCGAGGTCGAGGCCTTCTTCTCTTGATGAATCACTTCTAAACATTTCTGAATCACCTCTTCATCAGCATCTGAGACATCACTCTCACCACCGTCAGAAGCCCCCCCCTTTTCAATACTTTCCTGAATAGCCTTCTCGAATTTCTGCTCTCCTTGTGAGGAACAGAACTCGACAATAGCCTCCACCTCCTCATCGGAAACGAATGCCCCCTGAGCTCGCTCCAGCTTAGCTGATCCTGGTGGCAAATAAAGCATATCCCCCTTACCTACTAGCTTGTCGGCTCCCTTAGTATCGAGAATAACTCTAGAATCGAGCGCACTGGAAACCTGGAAGGCAATTCTACTAGGGATGTTCGCCTTGATAATACCCGTCACAACGTCCGCTCTTGGAGTCTGCGTAGCAATAATGAGGTGAATTCCCGCTGCACGAGCTTTCTGAGCAATACGAGCAATATTCATCTCAACATCCGCTGGAGCAGTCTGCATAAGATCAGCAAGCTCATCAATGATCACTACGATGTAAGGATAGCGATCTGGCATAGATTCCTCTAGCTCGACTTCATCCTCATCTTTCTCCATTGGAGGCCCTAGCTCACCATCTTCCATCGCTCTAGCGATTGATTCCACCATTTCAGGATCAGGCTCTTCTTCCTCCAGAGCTTGCGCTTCTGCTAACTCCTCCTCTGTAGGCTCTTCCTTTTCAGGACGAGGTCTATCATTGAAGCCGTCGAAATTTCTCACTCCACATTTAGCGAATGCCTTATAGCGCTTCTCCATCTCTGCAACCACCCACCTTAATGCCGCAACCACCTTATTAGGATCTGTCACCACTGGCACCACTAGGTGCGGAAGTTTACCGTATATCTGCATTTCCACCACCTTCGGATCCACCATGATAAAGCGCAGTTCATCAGGGCTAAATTTGAATAGAATACTCGCAATGATCGAGTTAATACAAACTGATTTACCAGCACCAGTTGCACCTGCCACAAGCAAGTGAGGCATCGCCGCTAAATCACCAATCACAGTATTTCCATACACGTCCTTACCAAGAGCCAGAGGTATTTTCTTCTTAGCACTAGTAAACTCTGGATCTTGCAGAAGCTCTCTGAGAGCAACAGCCACCTTCTTATCATTAGCTATCTCAATACCTACAGTATCCTTACCAGGTATCGGTGCCAAAATATTAATGCGCTCCGCTTTAGTAGCACGAGCTAGATCCGCCTCTAGCTGAGTAATACGACTCACCCTAAGACCTAAGCTAGGATAAACCTCGTATCGAGTAATCGTTGGGCCTTTAGTAATATCACCCGGTGTGACATCCACACCAAATGCTTTCAGCGTCTCTACAATCGTCGCTTGAGTAGCAATTAGCTCATCTTTATCTGCCTGAGGCTCCTCTTCTGGTTCCTCTTCATAGTCTAACAGATCAAAGCCTGGTGTCTCATACCCCTCATATGCATCGGTGGAAAGACTCAGATCTTCAGGATCTTTCTTTTTCTTCTCAAAAGGTTTTGATCCAGCCACAACAGTAGACTTCTTACGCTGAGATGAATCAATAATTTGCGGTTTAGGCGTCTCCTTAAGAGGCATTTCAGTCTGTGGATTGTCAGCCTCCTCCTTCGCCTTTTTAGCAGCCACGACGTCTGCCTTCTTCTTATCAGAAGCCGCTGTAGCAGCCCTCTTCTTTGTTGTCTCTTCTTTGATTTCTTCTTTGGCTGCCTCACGCTCCTTATACAGAGCTTCACGCACTGCTCTTCTCTCACGTTTAGCCGCCTCTTTATCATTACTTTTAGCTTTACGTTCAGCTCTAGTATTCTTCCAGTTTTTGAATTGAGCCCATGCTGTCTTCGAAAATTGAATCGGGTTAAGCCCCGTCAACATAATCATCCCTACCAAATAACCAACTGTCAGAACCAAAATAGCCCCAGGCTTATTCAACAGAGACTCAAACACTCCACTACCTAAATACTCACCTATTTTACCACCAGAGCTCTTCTCACCTAACCCAATATTCTCCGACCAGCCAGAGAACAATCCGATCACATTAATCAAACATGCCCCTATCACTATAAAACAAGTAAAGCCAAGCCAAGTTCTCTTCGTCAGCTTAGCCTCCATAAAGGCATACGCTATACCCAACCAAATTAAACCGATTGCCACCAGAAACGATGCAGCACCGAGCATCAGCAAAAACAACCAAGCAATAATACCACCTAGCACACCAATCATATTGGTAGCCTCGCGAGCATCATCATTATGTGGCCCATACAGCCAACTAGGGATATCCCCATAATCAAAAGAAACTAAGGCCAAGAGCAATAAAATCCCTAAGCCAATCATACCTATCCCCGCAACTTCATTGAACCAAGATGGTAACTCCTTGCCTCCCCCTGTGTTTCTCACCTTGTTTTTGACTGCCATAGATTCTGTCTCCTAAATTAATGCTCTAATAGAACAACTCAATTTCTCCACTTATTCCCCATTTAGCAAGAAAAGAATCGATCAATTACACTAAAGTTAACTAAAATTTGACTTTAAAATTTGAACAGACTACTTACTTTACTGACTACAAGATTAGTATGAAAAACGTAATTATATCAATTCTAGCTATCGCCGGCATCATCGGCGTCGGTTATTTAGCAAAAACGGCATCCGAAAAGCCACGGATTCAGCAATCAATAGCTGATGAGAAAACTCAATCAGCAACAACAGTCTTTGTTTGCCCAGCTCCGCCATTTATTGGCAGCTCAGTGAGTAGAAACTATCGAACTCAACTCAGCCTACTCCACAGTGATAGAATCACCCTACGTGCGATTAATCGCTTCAAACTAGATCAACTACTGGACCTCACCCATGAGCAGACCAAACGCTACATAGAGAGAAATCTAGATATAAAGCTCGATGAAAAGGCCAACACTATTTCCATTACGGTCAAGTCCTCCAGTATCGCTAATGCACAAGCGCTCAACTTTGCTATGACCTACAGCTACATTAAGCTCCTAGACGAAACGAATCACTCTAAAGTGATCGAAGAACTCTCAGAGCCAAGAGAAGAAACGATTTTAGCTGACCTAAAACAGCAAAAATCTATCTACACAGCCAAACTCAAATCACTCAACATACAAATATCTGAAGCAACGCCTGAACAAAAAGCAGACCCAAAGTTCTCAACTGAAAAACAAAAAGAATTTGAAACCTATATGGCTGAATATGAAAAAATCGCAGCCGAAATAGAGAAACTCACTGGCGAAAAACCTGATGAACAAAATGATGAAATAGAATCTCAAGAAGACACGTATAAAGAAAAACAGAAGCACTCACTCGAATACATCAAAAAGGGTTGGGTGCCAGCTGTCGAGAAGCTGCTTCTTAGTCGCTTCAATGAATCCAAATAAATTATAATGATAAGCCGTAGAAAATTTTTCACCAAGAGCTCACTAGGTTCACTCGCTCTTATTGCAGGAGCTAGCTCGTCTAACGCTAAGAATAAGGACTCGGCTACAGATACTAAATTACAGTTTTCTACATCATTTCCCGTAGTCATGGCTCCTCGTCATGATGGTTGTGAAATTATCTGGTCAGTCACTAAGCTCTCAAAGGGCCACATCGAATACGGCACCACTAAAGAGCTAGGCTCTAAAGCGAGCAACGATGGCTGGGGACTCAGACCAGCTGGAGACAAAGTCATAAAAATCAGAATCGACGGACTCAAACCTGGCACCAAATATTTCTATAAGGCAGTTACAGAAAGCTTTGATACTAAAAATCCAAACCCGAAAGACAGCGCTGTCTATTCATTCAGAACTCTAGATCCCAAATCCGACAATTGCAGCTTCAGTGTCTGGAATGATACTCATAAACACAAGGACACTTTAGACAAACTAAGCGACATCACGAAACCATGCGATTTCCTCCTCTGGAATGGCGATATTTGCAATGACTGGCACAATGAACAAGACGTCATCAACACCCTGCTGAAACCAGCTGATGGTCTAACTATGTCTATCAATCACCCACTCTTCCTCGTCAGAGGCAACCACGATATCAGAGGAGCATACGCTACCAAACTCCAAGAATACTGCGCTATGCCAGAAGGCAAGCCATGGTATGCCTTCAAACAAGGACCTGTAGCAGCTATTTGTCTCGATACCGGAGAAGACAAATCAGATGACAACCCCTACCTTTTCGGACGAGTCGCATGCGAGCCTATGCGACAAGAACAAGCTGAGTGGCTAGCGAAAATCATCGAAACCCCAGAATTCAAAGACGCCCCCTATCGTGTTGTTTTCTGTCACATCCCACTCCGATGGACCAATGAAACTGCCGAAAGATCATACGATAGTTATAGTGGCAGAAGCCGTGACCTCTGGCATGATAGCTTTGTCAAATGGGGCGCTCAGACCATCATATCTGGCCACATGCATCAAGATGCCCTCATCCAGAGTAACGCTGAATTCCCATACGCTCAGCTAGTTGGCGGTGGACCTAAAATAAACTCTGCCACATTAATAGAAGGCAAAGCAGACAAAGACAAGCTACACATCACCTGCAAAAACCTTGAAGGCAAAACTCTCCATGAGTTAAGCTTAAAGCCAGTTCAATAAACTGATCAATCCATCTAAACAAAAAGCGCCATCATCACGACGGCGCTTTTTTATTTATTAAATTCTCTTTCAATAGAGATAGGCGGCTTAAACCATTCCTAACTTCATCTTACCTTCTTCAGTGATCATCTCTTGATTCCAAACTGGATCCCATACTAGATCTACCGAAGCTTCTCCGATGCCATCCACAGTCATGATTCTAGACTGAGCATCTGCAGCAATAACTGGGCCCATTCCACAACCAGGAGCAGTAAGAGTCATCTTCACATTCACGTTCTGCTTACCGTTTTCACCGTCAGTGAGAACACAGTCATAAACTAATCCTAGGTTCACAATATCTACTGGAATCTCTGGATCATAGACTTCCTTCAGTTGCGCCCATACCTGCTCATCGATTGGTGCGTCTTTCAGAGCATTGGACACTTCTTGCTTCTTCTTTTGCTCTTCAGGATCGATCCCTAAAGCATCAATATCTTTAGAAGAAATTCTCGCTAGTCCAGCCTGAGTAGCCACAGTATATGTTCCACCCAGTGTCTGAGTAATCATTACTGGTGTCCCCTGTGGTAGGATAATGCTATCGCCACTTGGTATCTGAACTGCTTCTACTTCTCTTGCTAAAATGATCTCTTGTTGCATGCCGACAGTCTTCCCCACTCCACATAAAATGCAAGTTGAATTCCTCTCGAAAATCAGATTCTACCCCCCTTTAGCATCCTTAAATATCAATAAATCGGTTTCTTAAAGTTCTTGTTCCACATGCAGTAACACTGTAAACCAACTAACGAATAATAAAAGTTATTCTGAATTAGTAACCCATCCCAATATTTAACCCACCCCTCTGCTTTACATGAAAACTATTACCTCTACCCTCCTTCTAGCATCTTGTGCTAGTTGCTTAGCAAACACATTTGGTGTCACTGGAACCGAAGGTTATGGAACACTGGATCCTCAATCAATCTACCATATCACCTCTAACGGAAACACCACTAAGGTGGCAAACACTGCGAACATTGTTCCCAACTCACTAGCCTTTAACCCCGTAACTAACGTCTATTATTACGGAGACCACTTCGGCACAGACCTATATGCATACGACGTTTCAAGCGGTAGTAATGTAATGGTCGCTGACCTAGTGAACCACGGAATGCCTGCTGACTACTTCCTTAGTGGCGGTGCAGACTTTTATAATGGAACTTACTATTACTCTCCTGAGCGACAAGAACTCACGATGGGGCCTGACACTGTCCCACAGCAAGCAAATGACATTTACGCTGTAAACTTCTCAGCTGATGGAATGTCTATCCTTTCTCACACCAAACTAGATATCACTCTGCCTACTGGATGGTCATCTATCGGTGATTTTGGTGATATCGCTATTGATACCTCTACTGGCATCCTTTATGGTAGTAGCTGGGCAGTCAACGGAACGATCAATGACGGTGCCTTCTTCTGGAGCCTCAACCTCAGTGACCCTACTCAGCAGATTCAGGTTCTCGGTCAAACATCACTCTCTAACGACAATGTCTATCAAGTCGCCTATGATGCAATCGAAGATGCAATCTTTGGCAATGAGTGGCTCACCAATGAGTATTTAGTCATCAACGAAGCAGACGGAACCGTAGTTAGTAGCACTCCTATTGCTGGAAACTTCTACGACCTAGCATCCTCAGCACTTCCTGATGTTAAAGTTCCAGAGCCATCTTCGACATTACTGTTAGGCTTAGCATCACTCGGCTTTACACTACGCAGAAAGCGCTAGTCTCAGAGTTTTTCTAAACTCACACTAGCGTAAAATAGTGATCTCTGACATATTCCCCTCCATGTCAGAGATACTTATTAAAGCAGCAACAGAGCTGAACGAGCAACTTGATGGTCTTCAATTTTCTGAGCCTGTAACCCACGTTTACAACCCACTCGTTTACGCTTGGGATAACTACCAAACGTATCTCCAACGCTTTGCCCAAGGCTCTAAGAAAGTCCTCTTTCTCGGCATGAACCCCGGCCCTTGGGGTATGGCTCAAGTCGGAATCCCTTTCGGAGAAGTTTCTCTTGTCAAAAATTGGATGGGCATTTGCGGAGCAGTCAACAAACCCAAGAACGAACACCCAAAACGCCCTATCACAGGATTCGACTGCACCCGATCTGAGGTCAGCGGTAAGAGACTCTGGGGACTCTTCTCAGAAGTTTATCCAGATGCCAACGACTTCTTTACCCACCACTATGTGCATAATTTCTGCCCACTAGTATGGATGGCAGACACTGGACGTAATATCACTCCAGACAAACTTAGCAAATCTGAGATGCAACCAGTCGAAGCTGCTTGTCGCCAACATCTCGCTAAACTCATCGAACAACTTCAGCCAGAATTCCTCATCGGAGTCGGCGCCTTCGCTGAAAAACAGCTCAAGAACACGCTAAAAGAACACCTACCAGAATATAAAGCTACACTTGGCAGAATACTCCACCCATCACCAGCTTCACCAGCAGCGAATCGTGGCTGGCCAGAAGCTGCCACCGCTCAACTTATAGAGCAAGGCATCTGGTCCAGCTAGTTTTGTGGTTTTTAGGCATACTAGCTTTATGGGTGCGCTGGATGAAGATGGAAGCTCGTGGCCGCAAGAGCTTGACAGGGATTAAGCGCTTCTCGCGTCGTGCTTCACGCTCCAAAAGTTAAGAGCCTGCTTCTCCATACCATGACCTAGCTACTGCCATTGAGTCTAGCTAGTTTAATGTAAAGTCTGAGATAGAAGCTTACTTCATCTCAGTATCAGTCGCTCCCCAGAGCCACTTCTCTACCTTGCCGTCTTTAACCAGAACTTTAGCCTCTAAATTCTGCTCTCCAAAGATTGTCTTCGCTTTATAAGTGGCGACTCCTTCGTCATACTCAACTCCATCAATCGTCTTTTTACCCAGACGCTTCCAGTCGATTACTTGATTCACTTTAAATTCTGAAACTTGACCAGATGTCACCGAGCTCCTGATGATTTTATAAAATTCAGCATCTACTAGCTCAGCATTTTTAGGAGTTAGATCAGGTGTGACTGGATCTGGTGTCACCGGATCTGGTGTCACAGGCTCAGGCATCTTGTCTTCCTCCTTCACTACATCAGGCTTCACTGGTGGTTTATCAGCGTTATCTTCAGGCTTATCACCTCCATCAGACTTCTTAGTATCAACCTCTTCTGTAGTCTTAGCTACATATCCTTTTTCCTGCAATCCAGGCAAGACCATAGGGTGAATCACGTAGCCTGCGACCATGAATACTAGTAGTAAAAGAAATGATGTTCCATTCATGTGCCCATTTCAATACACTCATCGCCCTCTTACCAGTCATTTCTTTAGAATTTTTCCCCATTGACCAATTGCCCTCTTTCAGCCCACTCTACCGCCATGGCAGACACACCTAATAGACTCTTCTTGCTCGACGGAATGGCACTCGTATATCGAGCCCACTTTGCGCTCATCCGCAGCCCTATATTTAACAGTAAAAAGCAGAACATGTCAGCTATCTTTGGGTTCATGAACACCCTGCTGGATATCATTGATAACCAAGCGCCAACTCACATAGGAGTAGCATTCGATACCAAGGAACCGACTCCTCGACACATCCTCTACCCTGCCTACAAAGCTCATCGAGATGCTATGCCAGAAGACATCGCCTTTGCTCTCCCTGAGATCAAACGTCTTCTAACAGCATTCAATATCCCTATTTTAGAAATACCCGGCTACGAGGCTGATGACATCATCGGCACCATGGTCACCAATGCAGATGCTGAAGGATCATTCCATTCATTCATGGTCACTCCCGATAAAGACTTTGCCCAGCTAGTCAGCCCCACCACCACCATGTGGAAACCCGGCAGAAAAGGTAGTGAAGTCGAAATGTTAGACGTTGAAGCTATCCTTACTAACTGGGAAATCGAGAACACTGACCAAGTAATCGACATACTCGGATTATGGGGAGACGCAGCAGACAACATCCCAGGAGTCCCTGGAATTGGCGAAAAGACAGCTAAGAAGCTCATCAAACAATTTGGCTCAATCGAGAAATTGTTAGAAAGCACCGATCAACTCAAAGGTAAGCAAAAAGAAAACGTCGAGAACAACAAAGAGCAAGCCATGCTCTCAAAAGAACTCGTCACTATCATCAAAGACGTCCCAGTCACCACATCTTGGCAAGACCTACTAATAGCGAACCGTGATGACGATGCTATTAGATCACTCTTCACAGAATACGAATTCAACTCACTAGGCAAGCGTCTCTACGGAAATGACTTTGCTGCAGGTAGAGGACATAGCACGAGCACCAGCGATAGCTCCGATGACCAAGCTGTCCAAGCTGAGCTGAAAACCCTCAGTGACATCAAAACGAAATACACCCTCGTAGATACTCCAGCAGCACTCACCAAGCTAGTCACTCAGCTAAATAAGCAGGATCTCTTCTGTTTCGACCTCGAAACCACCTCACTCAACCCACGCACCTGTGAACTACTCGGTGTAGCTCTCTGTTGGAAAACTAACGAAGCCTACTTCATCACCCCATCCGCCTCACTCCCATTGGCTGAAATTTATACCCAACTCACTCCAGCCCTCACCTCCAAAGCGACCAAAATTGGCCACAACCTCAAATACGATCTCTCCGTTCTATTAGCTCAAGATGTCCCTACTGCTGGGCCATACTTTGACACGATGCTAGCTCACTCACTCTTCGAGCCAGATCAGCGCCACGGCATGGACTATCTTGCAGAGCGTCTTATTGGCTACACCCCTATCACTCTCTTAGAAATCTCAGAACAAGCCGAACAGCTAAAACAAGAACAAGCTGAATCCGTAGCCGCTTCTGACGATCTCTTCGCAGCCCTAGAGCCAGTAGAAGAAAAGCCGAAAGCTAAGAAAAAGTCGAAGACCATCGACATGAAAGCTATCCCACCTGCCCTTCTAACAGACTACGCATGTGAAGATGCAGACATCACCTTCCAGCTAGCAGAAATACTCTCAGAAAAACTAGAGGAATGCGGACAAGCAGAAATTTTCTACGATATAGAATCCCCACTACTCCCAGTCATCACACGCATTGAGAACGAAGGAATCTCTATCAATCTAGACGCCCTCGCAGAAATAGCTATCACCCTCGGTGATAAAATAACCACTCTAACAGCATCTATTTACGAACAAGCAGGAAAAGAATTTAACCTCAATTCACCTAAGCAACTCGGTGAAATCTTGTTCGGAGAAATGAAGCTCGTAGAGAAGCCTAAAACTACCAAAACTGGCCAGTTTAAGACCGATGAAGCCACCCTCTCCACACTGTCTAACGAACACAAGATCGTAGCAGACATCCTAGAATACAGAGAAGCCTCCAAGCTAAAATCTACCTACGTAGACGCCCTCCCTAACCACGTCTGCCCATCAGACGGACGCATCCACACTCAGCTACACCAGCTGATGACAGCCACAGGCAGACTAGCATCCTCTGATCCTAACCTTCAGAACATCCCCGTCCGCTCAGCCGCCGGCAGAGAAATCCGTAAAGCATTCGTGCCTCGCTCAGATGACTACATCCTACTAGCGGCCGACTACTCACAGGTCGAGCTCCGCGTCATGGCATCATTCGCTGCGGATAAAAACATGATCGAAGCCTTCCAAAACGACCTCGACATTCACACCGCCACCGCAGCTCGTGTCTACGGAGTAGGACTCGATGAAGTCACCCGCAACATGCGTAGCACTGCCAAAATGGTGAACTTCGGAATCATCTACGGCATCTCCGCCTTCGGACTCAGCCAGCGACTAGGCATCCCACGCTCAGAAGCTGCCAGCATTATAGAAACTTACTTTAAAGAATATTCATCGATCAAAGTCCTCATGGACTCCATCGTAGAAAAGACCACCGAGCAAGGCTACATCGAGACCCTATCAGGTCGCCGCAGAGAACTCCGTGACATCAACTCACGCAATGCCATGCAACGCAACAACGCCTCCCGAGCAGCTATCAACACCCCTATCCAGGGAACAGCAGCAGACATGGTAAAGCTAGCCATGGTCAAGGTCGACAAGCTTCTAACAGAAGGAAACTACAAAACAAAAATGCTCCTCCAAGTCCACGATGAACTCATCTTCGACCTCCACAAAGACGAACAAGAAGAGCTCATCCCACTCATCAAACAAGCCATGGAAACCGCCCTCGCCCTACCAAACGGAGTCCCTGCCAAAGTAGACACAGGCACAGGCCTAAACTGGCTAGAAGCACATTAATTTAGGATCCCATCTCCCCATCCTTTCCCCTTTCCCCAATCGGGGAAATTTATACCAGCACAGGGAAAATAGCAAAGCTATGCATCCCTGTGTCCACCACAACAACCCCAGCGTTCGCTGAAAGTGAACCTTATGCTGTAATTGTCATCGAATCACCCAAACTTTCCAGAACTCAACGCTAACCTCCTCACCCGTAAATCTCAATTGACGGATCTCACTTTCCACTCCAGATTAGCACCATGAGCTATATCGAACAACTTTATGATCTAAAAGGAAAAGTCGCAGTCATCATCGGAGGCACTGGTGAACTCTGCTCACACATGGCACTCGGTCTAGCTAAGGCCGGAGTCGAAGTCGTCCTCTCTGGACGCAATGAAGACAAAGGACTAGCAGGCGTCGACATGATAGAAGAAGCAGGCGGCAGCGCCTACTTTGTAGCCACCGACCTCATGGAAAAAGGCTCACTCTACGCACTCCAAGACATCGTCTTAGAGCGCTCAGGAAGAATCGACATCCTCATCAACGGCGCCGGAGTCAACATCGGCAAACCAGTCTTCGATACCCCTACCGAAGACTTCCAGACTGTGCTCGACATCAATCTAACAGCCACTTTTCAAGCCTGCCAAATCTTTGGCCAGTATTTCATAGAACACAGTATCCCAGCATCCATCATCAACCTTGGATCAATCGCTGGAATGACTCCAATCTCTAATTCCTTTGCCTACTCCGCCTCAAAAGCAGCAATCCATAACCTCACCAAAAACCTCGCCCGCGAATGGGCCGAGAACGATATCCGAGTCAACACCATTATCCCAGGATTCTTCCCATCAGAGCAGAACCAACGAGCACTAGACGAAACTCGTATCCTAGAGATTCTCCGCCAGACCCCAATGTCCAGATTCGGAAACCCAGAGGAACTCATCGGCCTCACCCTCCTCCTCTCATCCGCAAAAGCATCCAGCTACATCACAGGCTCAGAATTCGTCATAGACGGCGGCTTCAGCACAATGTCGATCTAGAGAACGAAGGTCAAAGGTCAAAGGTCAAAGATTAAAGTTACCAGGCACCAGTATTCCAACATCCCGGTTCCGTATATTCCGTATATTCCGTGCTTTTCCGCTAACGCAGCTAGTCCCGCAACTGCGGTGATGGTCAAAAAAATCCATCAACCAAGCCCATTTCACCCAGCATTCATGGTAAAAGCCTCCATCGTGCACCAAAATTCTGTAAATCCTGCCCCATTCTGTAAATTCTGTATTAAAAGAACCTCCCTCAGCCTAAAATACTGACCAAATAACCGCTTGGCAAACCCAGCTTCCCACGCTTAACTTTCAGCACTAAATCTTTCCAATCAATTTCACCAAACATTTCCTATCATGAGCACACCTTATCACCCAACTTACACACCAGATACCACAGGTTCACTCCATTCATTTGCCAACGAAAAAGACAACTGCGGCATGGGAGCTATTGCTAACATCAATGGCATTCCTTCTTACGACATTCTGTCAAAGGCAGTCGAATCAGTCTGCAACATGACCCACCGTGGTGGAGTCGATGCTGACATGAAGACTGGTGACGGATCAGGTATCCTTTCACAGATCCCACGCAAGCTTTTCAAGCGTGAGGCTGAGAAACTCGGAGCCACTGTCACAGACGAAACAGTCCTAGCAGTCGGTGTATTCTTCCTGCCAAATGATAATCCATCAGCCGTAGAGGCGATCATCGCACTCACTGAGAAAACAGTCGCTGCTCGCGGAATCGAAATCGTTGGCTGGAGAGACACTCCAGTAGCGAAGGACGAACTCGGCCTCATCGCCCAGAAGTCCTGCCCAGTCGTCAAGCACCTCATCATGACTAAGCCTGAAGCCATGGATGAACTCGCATTCGAGCGTCAGCTCTACCTCTGCCGCCGCACTATCGAGCACGGCACTACTGACATCGCAAACTTCTACATGCCATCATTCTCTGGCCGCCTCATCAGTTACAAAGGCCTCGCAATGCCAGCCACACTCAAGGCATTCTACCTAGACATGCAAGACCCTGACTTCGAGACAGCCATCGTAGTCTATCACCAACGCTTCTCTACCAACACATTCCCAGCTTGGCCACTCGGTCAGCCATTCCGCATGCTTGCGCACAATGGTGAGATCAACACCGTCCGCGGTAACCGTAACTGGATGTCATCACGTGAGGAATTCTTCGAGTCAGACGTTTGGGGAGACGATATCGACCTCGTAAAGAACCTCCTTTCAGACAAGGAATCAGACTCCGCATCACTCGACCACTGCCTCGAGCTACTCACTCTCTCTGGCAGAGAAATCGAGCACTCCATGTGCATGCTCGTGCCACCAGCATTCCGCCACGACACCGAGATTTCAGAAGACCTTCGTTCGTTCTACTCTTACCATCGCTCATTCTCTGAGCCTTGGGATGGACCTGCTGGACTCGTATTCACAGACGGCACCAAGATCTGTGCTGGACTCGACCGCAACGGCCTCCGCCCATCACGCTACGCTCTCTCAGACAACGGACTCCTCTACATCGGTTCAGAAATCGGTTGTATCGAGTGCGATGAAGGAAAAATCATCAAAAAAGGTCGCCTAGGACCAGGACAAACCATCGTAGCCAACACCGCTACTGGCGAACTCGAAACCAACAGCCAAGTCAAAGAACGCCTCGCTAAGAAAGCTCCTTACGGACGCTGGGTAGATGAGAACCGCGTCGAGCTCAAAGACTTCGTCTCACCAGAGCCACACGCTCCAGCAGTAGACGTAGATCCTATCACACTCTCACGTCAGCAGCTATCCAATGCCCTCACTCAGGAAGAACTAGAAATGGTCTTCCCTCCGATGATTCAGGGCGCACAGGAAAAAGTATTCTCCATGGGAGACGACATCCCTCTCGCAGTGCTCTCCAGCTACCCGAGACTCCTATTCACTTACTTCAAGCAACTCTTCGCACAGGTCACTAACCCACCGATCGATCCAATCCGCGAGTGGGCAGTCATGACTCTCGCTGCTGGACTCGGTGCTGAGAACAACCTCCTCTCAGAGACCCCACAGCACGCTCGTGTGCTAGCACTAGAGTCAGCCATTCTCCTAGAGCAGGAGCTAGACCGTGTGAAGCACATGGATGAATTCAACTTCAAGAGCCGCACCATCGACACCACATGGGCAGCTAGCGAAGGAGCAGCTGGTATGCAAGCCGCTGTGACTCGTGTTTGTGCAGAGGTAGAAAAGGTCATCGACGAAGGTTCACTCATCGTCATCCTTTCTGATCGTGCTGCCTCAGCAGACCGCATCGCCATCCCATCACTCCTCATCACAGGAGCAGCTCACCACCATCTCAACCGCGTCAAAAAGCGTCTCCGTGCATCTCTCGTAGTAGAAACTGCGGAAGCTCGTGACACTCACCAAATCGCCTGCCTATTCGGCTTCGGTGCTACGGCTGTTTGTCCATACCTCGGCTACGAGACAGTTCGCCAGATCGTGGCAAATGATACCAAAGGCAAGCTCGGAGAAGGCATGAGCCCTGAAAAGGCAATGACCAACTACCGTAAAGCCCTAGAAAAAGGTCTCCTCAAGATTATGTCCAAGATGGGCATCTCAGTTCTCAACTCCTACCAGGGCGCACAGATTTTCGAAGCTGTCGGTATCGGTAGCGATGTCATGGACCTTTGCTTCACTGGCTGCCAATCCCGCATCGCTGGTGTCGGCTTCACAGAGATCGCAGACGAATCCATCATCCGCCACAAGGCTGCCTACGCTGACCTACTAGAAGGTGGAACTCCAGCCACTAAGCCACTCCCACTCGGAGACCCGGGCTACTTCCGCTACCGCAAGGCTGGTGAGCGTCATGCCATCACCACTGATGTCATCAAGAACTTCCACACCTTCGTAAAAGACAACAAGAAGGAAGACTACGACGCCTACGTCCAAGCTTCCCTTGAAACTCATCCGGTCACTATTAAAGACCTCTTCGAATTCGTCCCACTCTCCACTGGCCCAGTTTCTATCGATGAAGTAGAGCCTATCGAGAACATCCGCCGCCGTTTCACCACAGCAGCTATGTCCATGGGCGCTCTCTCACCAGAAGCTCACGAGACACTCGCTATCGCCATGAACCGCATCGGCGCCAAGTCAGACTCAGGCGAAGGTGGAGAAGATCCGAAACGCTTCCTCCCTTACCCGAATGGCGACCTCGCACGCTCCAGCATCAAGCAGATCGCCTCTGGTCGCTTTGGAGTCTCCGCTCACTACCTTGTCAATGCAGACGAACTAGAAATCAAGATGGCACAGGGCGCTAAGCCAGGTGAAGGAGGACAGCTCCCAGGGCACAAGGTCAACGGCATCATCGCCAGACTGCGTAACACCCAGCCAGGAGTCCAGCTCATCTCACCACCACCGCACCACGATATCTACTCCATTGAAGATCTCGCACAGCTGATCCATGATTTAAAAGAAATCAACCCAACTGCCAAAGTCACCGTAAAACTCGTATCCGAAGCAGGCGTAGGAACTGTAGCCGCTGGTGTAGCAAAAGCATCTGCCGACAACATCCTCATCTCAGGACACGATGGCGGCACAGCAGCTTCCCCACTCTCTTCTACTAAGCACTGTGGACTCCCATGGGAACTCGGCCTAGCAGAAGCACAGCAGACACTACTCCTCAACAACCTCCGTTCTAAAGTAACACTCAGAACAGACGGCGGCATGAAGAACGGTAAAGACATCGTCACCGCAGCCATCCTCGGAGCAGAGCAGTTCAACTTCGGCACCATCGCCATGATCGCCATGGGTTGCGTTTACGTCCGTAAATGCCACCTCAACAACTGCCCAGTAGGAGTTGCCACTACCGATCCTAAGTGGAGAGCCAAATTCAAAGGAACGCCTGAGCAAGTCGTCAACTTCTTCAACGCAGTCTCAGAAGAAACCCGTGAAATCATGGCTAGCCTCGGAGTCACCAAGCTCGATGACCTCATCGGCCACCCAGAATTCCTCAAGCAACGCCACATAGCCGACCACCCGAAAGCCAACATGGTAGACCTCGCACCTGTCCTCAAGGACGTCATCAGCGAAACTGCTAAGGCATTCAACATCCCAGAATC
Organism: uncultured Rubritalea sp.; assembly: GCA_937132085.1. Lineage (GTDB taxonomy): Bacteria > Verrucomicrobiota > Verrucomicrobiia > Verrucomicrobiales > Akkermansiaceae > Rubritalea. Next base: position 78,488 of record CAKZNV010000164.1, read on the forward strand.
TGACATCTCCAGAATCTGCACCGAAGAGCGCAACGACGGCATCCACATCCCTGAGCTCGATATCAAGATCATCGAAGATATCAAGGAACAGCAAGGAATCGAAGACCTCAGCGGACTCGCTGACCGTGCCCCGATCACGCTCGACTACAAAGTCATCAACACCAACCGAAACCTCGGCACACGTCTCTCTGGACGCATCGCAGAAAGCTTCGGCAAGGACGGACTCCCATGCGGCTCCATCATCCTCAATCTCACCGGCTCAGCAGGTCAGTCATGCGGAACATTCCTCACCAATGGCATCCACCTCAACGTCATTGGCGAAGCCAATGACTACGTAGGCAAAGGAATGTCCGGCGGACGCATCACAGTCAAGCCACACACTGGCCACCAGTTCGATCCAGCCATGAACTCCATCGTAGGCAACACCTGCCTCTACGGAGCCACTGCTGGCCGACTCTTCGTCAATGGACGTGCAGGAGAACGCTTCGGAGTCAGACTCTCAGGCGCCCAGGCAGTCGTCGAAGGCTGTGGCGACCACGGTTGCGAATACATGACCAATGGCCTCGTAGTCATCCTAGGCAAAACTGGTCAAAACTTCGGCGCAGGAATGTCTGGAGGCACCGCCTACGTCTACGATGAAGACGGCATCTTCCAATCCCGCATCAACACCGAGATGGTAG
>CAKZNV010000165.1 GCA_937132085.1 uncultured Rubritalea sp.
CTATTCACACGATCAACTTTCAAACCGTGCTTGGCCAACAATGGTTGAAGTCGCTTAAACTGCTCCATCTGTAAAAAGGCCTGCTTGAGATGTTTATGCAGTGGATAGTCATGGAACTGAAATTTCTCATTAGTTTCCAAAACCTTAGCCGACTTCTCAGGCTCTATCAGTCTAAGTTGCGTCAACAACTCATCATGAAATGCCGCATCCTGAAAGAAGCCACGAATAGAAATTCGATCAAGTTGTTTAATAGAGTTCCCATCAACCAACTTCCCCATAGCCCCATCAATAGTCTTAAAATTATTCCCTTCCACCACACCCTCAAGATTAGGATTATAGCTAATACTAGCGGCAGAATCCTTAGTATGGCCAACCCACCACTGAGCATTGGAAAGGGAGGTGAGAGCAAGAACGGTGAACAGAGATAGGAGTTTCATGAGTTTGTATATATGAGGTGATAAGAGTATTTCTAACAAGTGTTGATCTATATGTCAGAATAAAAAATTCATCCATGGTGTTAACTAGCTGTTTAAACGCTTGATATTAGTGTTTTAAAAGCTATGTTTTGTGTGTGGACGATAACATAATGACTGAAGCCCTCACTCTTTTAGGGCAGTTGATTAACCTTGAACTAGAAGGTTCAGGGCAGAGAATCACTTTGATTGTTTGTTGTGGAGCTGCTTTAATGGCAAGGAAGTTTGTTCTTAGGGTTACAAAAGATGTCGATGTTTTGGCCTTAGTCGATGATGGTCAAATAGTCTCACCAGCACCATTACCACAAATGTTATTAACAGCGGCGGATAAAGTAGCGGCAGGTATGAACCTTCCTTCAGACTGGCTCAACAATGGACCGAGCAGTGGGGCAGGTGGATTATTCCAAGTAGGTTTGCCAGAGGGAATTGAGAGTCGGTGGGAGGAACAGAAATACGGCGACGCTCTGACAGTATTTTTTATCGGTCGATTAGATCAGATCTGTTTTAAGTTATATGCGGAAGTTGATCAGATGGGATCCTATCATGGGCAAGATTTAGCGAAGTTGAAACCAAATACCGAGGAACTCGGATTCGCAATTGATTGGGTGAAAACTCATGATTCATCAGCAGGATTCTTGCAGATGCTAGCACTTTATTTAAACGAGAATGGCTATGAAGATGCAGTTAAATACATTTAAAGAAAATTTCCTAGAAGGGGCACTAACTCATCTTTGGAATCAATGGAGTATTCTAGGTGTGTCTGGTGCTGGAGAGACTACTGATTTGGGCATTGTCGATCCAGAAGCTCTTATTTTACTGAGCATCAGCTTTGCTGAACATGATCTTCGACTGTTTGATGAATTACTTAGCTGGCTTGTGGAGAATGGAGGGCTTATAAACACTAAGCGTTTGCTCAAGCTACAGAATCAATATGAGTTTGAAGTGAAAAGAATGCTAGCTGGTATGGCTGAGCATATATCTAGAAAACATAGTAACTGGATGCGCTTCGGTAGCCTAGATTGTAGCGAGGAACCAGAGATTCATTGGCTTCCTAGTGTGTCATCTAATCTTAAAAAGGATCTCAACTTTGAGTCGCACGGAGTCTATAGGTCAATCTTCAAAAATAGGGGGCTATCCTCCAAATTCAACTTCAAGCACAAGAACTCACTGTTGCCAAGATTGAGAAGCTTACTAGGAATGAATGCCCATTGTGAAATCCTCTGCTACTACGCAGACGGTAGAAGAGTTCACGCTAGTAAAGCAGCTAGAGACCTAGCCTACTCTCAGAAAGCGATTCAAGGAGCGCTAGCTAGTATGGAGGAAGTAGCCGGTGTTACGTCATACCAAGAAGGTAAAAACAAACTATACGTCCTCAATGCATCACTCTGGCAAAGCCTCGTTCCTAAAGAGGTAACTTGGACAAACCCCATCGAAAAATACGCCCTCACTAAAGACATCTGGCAACTAGTCAAGAAGCTCGACTTTAATCCTGAAAACACTCAGCTAACAGCCACCCTAATCAAGCATGAATACCTGACCTGGAAAAAGAAACACCCAGCACTGTATAATAGTAGCTTAGAGCATGAGACAGGAGAGGCGTTTTTGGAGGAGTGGCAGATATGGGTTAATTGTCTTCGAAGTAATCAGTGTCTAGGCGCTTGATCGCTATAGTTTGCTCTGTGGAGACTCCTACATTGTGTTCAATCATTAGATCTGCGAGGCGGTATCCATCGATGAGAATGATTTTTTGTGGGACTGTCTGAGCATATTCTGTAGCGTTTTTATTGAAGTCACTAGTGGTGATGAGAATACCTTTGTGAGCTTGTTTACCAGCTAGCGCTCCTACGAAGTTTTGGACATCTACTCTGCCTACATTGTTTTTGTATCGCTTAGCCTGCACGTAGATAACATCTAGACCTAAACGGTCTTCATTGATGATACCATCGATACCGCCATCATTAGATTTCTGGGTGACCTTTGCTGCTTCTTCTCTCGATCCGCCGTATCCCATGGCGACAAGCACATCGATGACAATTTGCTCAAAGCGATAGGGATCGCTGTTGAGTAAGTTTTCAAGAATGTCTGTCTGTAAGTTTTCTCCTAACTCAGTGACTGCATTCTCTATGAGTTCTTTGGGAGTGCTGTCACTGACAATAGGCGAAGGCTTTACGGGTTGCTTTTTAAGTTTATTTTTTTCACTGGCGGCTTTCCATGCCTCTTCATAACCGTCGAGATTTTTTAGATCTTGATCAGTGATAGACCCTTTGTGCTGCTTTAGATAATCACTTCCTGCATTTGTGATTTGATAGGTGAATTTCTCAGTGAGGTGTTTCTCGATGAACTTAGCTTTAACCAATGAACTCATCGCCCAGCCTGCACGGTTTTGAATTTGAGGTTGACCGGCCTTTAGTTTGAAACTGCGGATTTTTTCAGGGAAGTTGAACTTATCAGCAATCGCTGGCACAGCAGTTCTCCGCATGATGGGAGCTTGCGCTGCTAGTTCTAGCAGAGGTCTAAGAAATTCGTCCCATGTTGGGCATTCAGTTGGATTGGGTTGCATGATTTTTGAGTTGTTTAGCGTTGATACTTCTTAATATTTCCCGACTGATTCAGACCATCTCGTGATAAATTTTTCAATGTCGTTCATTACGTAATTTTTTAGCAGAGTTATTTGCTATCTCAGTTATTGCGTAAAAGATCATCTAGGTCAAAGTCTTAAGGGGGCAATTGTTAGATTATGGTAATGAGCATGAGACACGAAAAAACCAAGGTTAGTTAGGCCTTGGGCTGATGAATCTTTTGTTGGGTTTGGCGGTTGGAGGTCGTCGTTGCTCTGTATCATCGATCAATCGTCATGCATGTTGAGAGCTTTAAAAGGTTGTTGTTATATTTTTAAACCTAGCGTATTATGCAATGTGTTATGTTACTTTCTCAATATTTCCACTATGAACTAGAGGAGATGAACAGCACCTGCGTAAAGGAGGTGCTGGGTAGTATTTTTGAAGCACTAAAGTTAGGTTTTGAAGATTGTGATATAAGCTATTCAGACGTAGTAAAAAACCTCCAAGATAAGGAGAACTGTCCTGATAATGGAAATGCTACTGATGATATCGTTGATGACTGGGATCAATTGTCAAACATTGAAAGTGCGGAGGACATCATTGATAATCAAGACATAAAATATATGTGGCTCCATATGCGATTGAGCAAAAATTTGCTGCATATTGAGACAGTTTGGATTAGATATTTGAGTGGACGTTTAGTAATAAAGTTGTCTTTTAGGAATATAGTAGAACCTGAGGATTTGGAAAATTTTAGGAAAGAAGCAATCGAGTCCAGTATAGGCAAATATGAAAATGTAAAAACAATAGCTTTGGCTTTATCTGGGGGGGGATTTAGAGCAACATTGTTTCATATAGGTGTTATTTATTTTTTGAGGCAATCTGGTCGACTTAAGGATGTGACGCACATTACATCAGTGTCTGGTGGTAGTATTCTAGCTGCACACATGGTTATGAATTGGGATCGATATAATGTCTCATGTTCAAAAGATGGTAAAAGCGGGGATGAAATTTTTAAAGAAGTTGTTTTGGAAGTTTGTAATCTCTCAAGACTAGGAGTTCGAAATAGAATACATTTAAACAGGCTATTATATAGCCCGATTATTTTTATAGTAAGGATATTTCAGAAAATATTGCCTTTTGTCGGAAGCATTTTTAACTTTATCCACGATCTATTTACTGGAAATAAAGATTATGGTTATAGAAAATGCTTTTATGAACACGTGGCTTGGGGGAGCAGGACCTACTGGCTAGCTAAAATTTATGATAAATTCTTATTTAAGGAGAGCATTTTGGATGATCTGGGCCAAGCTCGAACGAAGTCAATAGAAGCGCATCCTCCACAGATCTCTATTCTTTCTACTTCTCTAAGTTCAGGTGATATATGCACATTTAATTCAGATGGTATAGTTTTTGAGAATTCAGCAGACCCATATTCTACTGAAACTATACATGCAAAACACATACCCGTGTCTATAGCTGTAAGTGCTTCATCTGCTTTTCCTCCAATATTTGATCCTGTTAAAGTAGTAAAAGATGATCATGGCTTAATGGAGTGTGATCAAGTTGATTATCTAAGTGATGGGGGGATTTTCGATAATTTAGGATTACGTAGAATTGCTTGGTTATTTGCTAAGAATAGAAAGAAAAACACACGTGATTTTATTAAGAAACTTTATAGCAGTGAAATAGGAGGTAGAGATGAAGATGTTTATAGATTTGCTGATCAATCTATTATTAGTGATGCAGGTGCTATCTTTAAAATAAGAAATAAAGATTTTTGGAGCATGATGCAATTAGGTGTTAGGGCCTCAGATATAATGATGAGACGCGTTTCAGATATGGAGCCTGAAATTAGTATAAAACAACTTCAATCTAGGTATGGAGTCGAAGCATTATTAATTCCAATAAGTAAGTCCTTAAAGTCAAAGAAAGATCTATCGGTGCATGCTGCATTTCAGGGGTTTATAAAAAGCATGAGGACAGATTTAGATGAGTTCACTGAAATAGAGATATCAGCTCTTCTTCGTCATGGCTATTCAGTAGCGAGATCTTGTTTCGTAAGTTTGAATAAAGATGAAACTAATCCCAATCAAAATTCGTTTACTGCTGATATTAAAGAATTAAGAAAAAAAACGGCAATTTCATGGGATCCATACGATCAAGAATCGATTACCCATGGCTCTTGTATTGACAAAGTTTGGCTGATGAAAAGTTCAAAGGATAGATCTTATGTGTTTAGACGGTGTTTGTTTAAAACTGTGGAGTTTTATTTAGTTTGTGCTTTTGGGATAATCATAGCAGCTCTAATTTTGGCTTATTTATTATGAAGCATGTTTAAAGGAGTTATTTGTTAGTTTATCTAGATCCAAGTGCCTCTTCTGATGGTCTTCGTCCTCGTCCAATTACGATACATCTTGTCATGCTTCGGCTGGGGTGTTATATAGAGGGTTGATTTTTTGAGGTTTTAATTTTCAACCTATTTAGCCTTAGAGGTCATCGCCGCGGTGTGA
>CAKZNV010000166.1 GCA_937132085.1 uncultured Rubritalea sp.
TAGATTCTTTGCTGGTTATGGCTTTAAAGATCTTCGTCATAGAATGGATGTTGAGATAGAGAAGTAAAGTTACAGAAGCAGACCGTGATATAGTTCTATTTACAGAGGAGGGTGGTTACCTCTGTAGAATAAGGAGGATGAAATTTGATTACTCGGTGATATTTCCTTTCCTGACTGTTGTGGTTAATGTGGAGTGCTTTTTACTTGCCTCTTGAGTAACTTTTATTCCATGATGCTCTGAATATTAGTGAAATACATCATGTTCTGTTCTTTCCGTCCGCTAAGCTAGAAAACAATAATCTTTGGATCGATCTTATTTAAATTATGAAACTCAATAAATTTTCTACCCTCCTCACTATCGCACTCAGTTCCTCTCTGGTCACCACATCTCAGGCAGCGATTAACTTCGTGTTCGACTATAGTGACTCGTCCAACGGCGCACTGTGGACCTCTGACAGGAAAGCTGCACTCGAGCGCTCGGCCAGCGTGCTCGAGGGGCTGTTTAGTAATTACACAGCGAGCATCGAGATCGAGGTCAAGTCGGAGAATAACGCTGGATCGTCAACGCTAGCATCGGCAGGATCGAACGACTTTGTCCCAAGCTATACACCAGGATTCTCTAACAGCGATGTTGTGATGAACGAGATTCTCACTGGTTCAGATGCCAATGGAGCTGGGTTTGACGGCGTCGTTAATGTTAATTGGGGGCATTCTTGGGACACAAGTGTGATCTCATCTGGTGTCTCTCCGACCGCCTTTGATCTCGAGTCGACCATGACACACGAGCTGTTGCATGCCGTTGGCTTCCTCAGCACCATCAGCCAAACTGGCACAGATGTGTTTGGTAATACTACCGCTGGTGACTGGAATCCGTTTGATCAGCATGTTGGTAACTCCTCTGGTTTACTGATCAATCAGACAAACTTCGATATCAATCAATCGGGCTTTACCTCCTCACTCGTGGGCGGTGCTGGAATGGCCGGACTTTCTTTCCAAGGAGCGAATGCCATGGCTGCTAACGGTGGCAATGCCGTTTTTCTCTACAGTCCGACCAGCTTCGAAGAAGGCAGTAGCGGTAGCCACCTCGACGACGAGCACGGCCCATACAATTTCATCATGGAGGCTTCGACCGATACCGGAGGCGGTATCCGTGGCGTTAGCGCTGTTGAACTAGCAATTTTGAGAGATATCGGCTACACACAAATCGTGCCTGAGCCATCTACTGGCCTACTGGTAAGTTTCTCTGCCTCGTTCCTATTGCTCCGCCGGAGACGATAAATACTAGATGATCAGGAAGGAGACCTTCGCTGTGTTCCACTCTGTCATAGTGGGGGTATGCACGATTTTAGGGAGGTGTTTCCTTTTTTGATTTCGATTGTTGTGGTCTTAGGTTCCGAGTTTTTGACTTAAGTGTATTTAAGTGAAGGGCTAGACTGGCTGGAAAAGAAGAAAAGCATGTTTCGCCAGAATTATGTCTACAAGGTTTGTGACGATGATGAACAAAACTAGCAACATCAATAAAACCCTTTCCTTAAGTGTCGCTCCACAGCGTATTCTGATTACAGGGAATGCTGGTTCAGGTAAGACGACCTTAGCTAAGCAGGTCTCTACTGCACTAGATATTCCTTTCCACAGCTTGGATCGTATAGTCTGGCAGGAAGGCTGGAGAAAGACTCCGGCTAATGAAAGGCAACAACAGATCGAAGAACTTGTTCAAGAACCATCATGGGTGATCGATGGAGTGTCATTTCAAGTTCAAGAATCTGCTGATCTTGTGGTGCTGTTAGACATTCCTAGACGGGCTTGCTTCCTCAGAGTCATCAAGCGCAACTGGCGTTATCTATTCAAATCCAGACCTGAACTTCCTGCCAACTGCCCAGAAATACGAATCATCCTCACCTTGTGCAAAATAATCTGGAACTTCCCTAATAAGGTGCGCCCTCAGATCTTGAGTAAGGTGCAAGAAAGTTCAGAAAATCAACATTTCTACCACATCAAAACAAAACAAGAGTTGCTAGTGTTTACTCAGTGGATAACTCGCTGAAATAACTATTCACTCTCGGACGTATTGGTTAAAATGTCTAAATGGATAGTATAGTTGCTCAATCAATAAACCAAATATTTCCAGCAGCTGGAGCTAGGAATATAGTATTAACACTGTTATAAATAATAAATGAAGCCGATTGACGTAATAAAACTGAGAAAACAACATTTAGATAGGCTTGCAAATCAAACAGGTGCATATGGTGAAGCAAAGACTGTTGATAATATGTCTAATTGGCTGCCTCGACCGAGAGGTGTAGAATTAAAAACGTTACTGGCAACTATGGCTGATCTTGGTATAACTATTAAAGGATCAAGCTTCGATGCGTTATCTCATCCGCATATTGATGAAATAGACTTTACTAATAAATTAAATATTACCGAAGCATTCCCAGAATTAATATTTATTGAAATTAAAACAGCAAATCAAGACCGCGTTAAATCAGATTTTTCAGGTTTCTTCTTCGCCTTAACAGAAAGTGAAATTTTAGCTTCTGAGGCTCTCGGAAAACAGCATGTGGTAGCTCTTTACAATAAAAAAACTGAAGTGATTAAAATGTCTTCTGTTGGTGAAATAATTGGAAGATCTAAATCGACAACTTGGCAAGTATCCGTTCAGCTGTGATGTATTGCTAAATGAATAAATTTCTAAAATCTACAACCATTAAGAAATAGTTTAAGCTATTTCGTTAGTGTGGAGTATCAATAGACAAAGCACTATGCTTAAAAAAGAACATCTTGAAATCTTGCTTCGTCCTTATGGGATCGATGCGTTTCGATTGGAGTTTATTCAGTGTAGCCAGAACTATGTCTACAAGGTTTGTGATGATGATGGGTGTAGGATCGTTAGGATCTGTAAAGGTCGGTATCGTAATGAGACTGAGGTCGCAGCAGAGCTGGAATGGATTAAGTATTTGGCTGATCATGATATAAAGGCATGTCAGCCTACCCTCTCGAACGAAGGTAAGCTTTATCATTCTTTTGAAATCGATGGTGAAGTAAGCATCGTTACTGTTTTTGAACATGCTCCCGGAGTGGCCATGCATCGTAAATTAGCTGATGAAAAGACCTCTGAGAAGCTGGGGCGTTTAACAGGGCGGATGCATGCTATAGCGAGTAAGGCTAGTCAGTTCGAGAAGGATGATGGCTCATTAAGTCGGCCGTTATGGTATCAATCGAGGTTGCTGAACGAAGATTTTGATACTTGTAGAGCTGTCCTAAGTAAGGAATTTCTAGCAGGAGTGAAAACCCTGATTCATGACCTTACTGCAATTCCAAAGAATACAGATAGTTTTGGGCTTCTGCATGGAGATATCCATTTTGATAATCTTTTTGAAGACAAGGGAGAGCTATGGATTTACGATTTTGATAACTGTGAGTATGGCTATTTTGTTCAAGAT